>NZ_JBHYIQ010000186.1:0-9894 GCF_042739895.1 Amycolatopsis sp. NPDC059021 | reverse complement strand
CTCGCATGGCACGCGAGGAAAGTCCCCTTCAGCAACGGGGGACGAGGCCGGCTTCGTGGGCCAGCAAACCGGCCTGGGTGCGGTTCGCGCAGCCGAGTTTCACCAGCATCCGCGACACGTAGCTCTTCACGGTCGCCTCGGCGAGGTGCAGCCGCGCCGCGATGTCCGCATTGGACAGTCCTTCGCCGAGGCACGCCAGCACATCCGTCTCGCGTTCGGTGAGCCCGTCGGTCTTGCGGCGCGCGTCCTCGCCGCGCTGACGGCCGTCGGACGACAACGCGACGAGCCGTCGCGCGGCTTCCGGCGAGAGCACGGTGTGCCCGTCCGCCGCCACCCGGACCAGGCCGATCAGATCCTCCGGCGGCGTCGACTTCACCAGGAACCCGGCCGCGCCCGCGCGCAGCGCCCGGATCACGTACGTGTCGGCGTCGAACGTCGTCAGCGCGACCACCGCGGGCGCGTCCGGCAGGGCCGCGATGCGCTCGATGGCGGTCAGCCCGTCGACGCCGGGCATGCGCAGGTCCATCAGCACCACCCGCGGCCGGTACCGGACCACCGCCTCGACCGCCTCCGCGCCGTCCTGCGCCTGTGCCACGACGTCGATGTCCTCCGCGGAGCCGAGGATCGAACGCAGGTGAGCACAGACCATCGGCTCGTCATCGGCCACGACCACCGGGATCACTGTGCGCGCCTTCCGTCGTCGGGACGTAGGCGGGCAGTATCGCACCGACCCGGAACCCGCCGCCGGGTACCGGGCCCGCGTCGAACCGCCCGCTGATGAGCTCGACCCGCTGGCGCAGCCCCGCGAGACCCGCGCCCGAGCCCTTGCCCGCCAGCGCCGGATCCGGCGGGGACGCCGCCGCGGTGTTCCGGACCGACAACTCCAGCCCGCCGGAGTGATACCGCAGATCGACCGTCGCGGACGAGCCGGGCGCGTGCTTGCGGACGTTCGTCAGCGCCTCCTGCACCACCCGGTACGCGGTCCGCGCGACGGTCGGCGAAAGCTGCGACGGATCGCCGGTCACCGAAAGCTCCGTCGGCACGCCCACCGACCGCGATTCCTCGGCCAGCGACGCCGGATCGCCGGTCGGCGTGGGACTGAGCGTGCGCGCGTCGAGGTTCGCGCCGTTGCGCAGCACGCCGACGAGGTCGCGGAGTTCGTCCAGCGCGAGGGCGCCTTCGCGGCGGATGTCCTCGGCGGCGCCGCGCACGGCCTCGTCGTGCGAGGTCACGCCGAGCGCGCCGGCGTGCAGCACCATCAGGCTCAGCCGGTGGGTGACGACGTCGTGCATCTCGCTCGCCAGCCGTCGCCGCTCTTCGGCACGGGCCTGCTCGGCGAGCAGGTGCTGCTCGCGTTCGGCCCGCTCGGCGCGGTCGCGCAGGGAACGTAGCAGCTGCTTGCGTGCTTCGAAGTACAGCGAGACGACGGCGGGCAGCGCGGTGCTGAGCAGGCCGAACGGCGTGATGGTCCAGCTCGGCTGCCAGGGCCGGGTCGCGATCACCGCGAGGATCCCGGCGACGATCAGCACGGTCCGCCGGTCCAGCACCTTGGCGAGCTGGCTCAGCACCACCGGCGTGACGGTCGGCACCGTCCGCGACGTCACCACCGGATCCACCGGCACGAGCAGGCCGGGGGTGAAGAGGTTCGACGCGAGCATCAGCAGCGCCACCACGACGACGAATCCGGCGACCTGCGCGGGGAACCGGAACAACAGGATCAGCGACAGGTCCGAGATCAGCTGGAGGATCAGCCCCGCCGCCGGGCCGAGCGTGCCCGTCGTGGGCGGGTCGAAGATGTACATCACGACGTCGAGGCCGCAGAAGGCGAGCGCGGCGAAGACGAGCCAGAAGCCGTCGCTCCGGCTAGGCCACAACGGCCGGTGTCCCGCTCTCTCCGCCACGTCGTCACGGTAACGGCTGGCGTGTCCCGGCGCGCCCGATCCGCATCCGCGGCGAGCGCGATGCCGACGAAAGTTGCGGCCCGCGCCGTGAACCGCAACTTTCGTCGCCGCGATCACCCTCCTTGCCCGCTTCCGCGTACCCGGCCCGGCGCGGTGGACTGACGGTACCGGCGAGGGAGAGGGGCCTGGGAGATGCAGACCGTCCGAACGCGACTCGAGACACCGCCGCTGCCCGGTTTCGCCCGGTTGCCCGTGCTGGTGATCGCGGTGCTCGCCGGTGGCGTGCTGCTGGTGACCAGCAGCCGGTACGCCCGGGGGTTCGACGAGCTGTATTTCCTGGTGGCTGGCCGAGATCATCCGGCCTGGGGGTATTTCGACCAGCCGCCGCTCGTGCCGTTGCTGGCCGGGGGAATGGACGCGCTCTTCCCCGGCTCGCTGATCGCGTTGCGGCTGCCGGTGACGCTGCCCGCCGCGGCGGGTGTGCTCGTCACGGCGCTCATCGCGCGGGAACTCGGCGGGGGACGGGCCGCGCAGGCGATGGCCGCGGGTGCGTACGCGACGTCGGGTCTCGTGATCCTCAGCCACTGGATCGCGACGTACACGCTCGACCCGTTCCTGTGGACGGTGGTGGTGTGGTTGCTGGTCCGCTGGGTCCGCACGCGCCGCGACGGGCTGCTCGTCTGGGCCGGCGTGGTGACCGCGGTGTCGCTGGAGACGAAATTCCTTATCCCGGCGCTGTGGGCGCTGGTGCTGCTCAGCGCGTCGGTGTTCGGGCCGCGGGAACTGCTGACCCGGCCGAAGCTGTACCTCGGTGGTGCGATCGCGGTGGTGGCGACGATTCCGACCCTGGTCTGGCAGGCGGCGCACGGCTGGCCGTACGCGCGGATGAGCGACGTCGTGGCCGCCGAATTCCCCGGCTACGGGGCCTTCTTCCGGGACGTGCTGACCAGCGCGGGCATCGGCGTCGGGATGCTGGCGCTGCTGTACGGTTTCTGGCGGCTGCTGCGTTCGCCGGACTTGCGCGCGTATCGGTTTCTCGGCGTCGCGCTGCTCGCGGTGATCGCCGCTTTCGCGGTGGCGCAAGGACGTTCGTACTACGCGTGCAGTGTGCTCGCGCTGCCGTTCGCGGCGGCCGCGACCGAACTGACCCGGCGGAACCTCGTGCGCTGGTGGCGTGCGGTGGCCTGGCCGGTGTTCGTGCTTTCGGCCGTGGTCACCGTCTCCGCCCTGCCGGTCTTCCCGGCGTCGATGGCGCGGACCAGCATCGGATTCCTGCCGCTGGGCAGTGTTTTCGCGCCCGGTGAGCTGCCACAGGTCGAACTCGGCGAGCAGATCGGAAAGGTGTACGCCGGACTGCCGCGCGAGGAGCGGGAACACACCGTGGTCTTCGCCGAGATCTACCCGATGGCGGCGTCCATCGAGTACTACGGCAGGCAGTACGGCGTCACGGATGTCTACAGTGGACACCGAGGGTACTGGTACTTCGACCGGCCGCAGGGAACGGCGACCAGCGTGGTCTTCGCAGGGTTCGATCCGGACCTGTTGCGGCCGTACTTCGACAGCGTGACTCCGGTCGTGGAGGGGCTTGTGTGGCGGTACGAAGGCAGAAAGGTGCCGTGGCCGGAGATCTGGCCGTCGGTGAAACGGCAGTGAGCAAAGGGAGCGAAATGAGTGAGTTGTCGTTACCGGCCAAGGCCTATCTGCTGGCCTGCGACCCCGGAGGCGGACGGCTGCGCGACCGGCAGCGGGTGAGCCTGCTGGTCCGCGCCGCCGCGCTCACGGATCTGGTGCGACGCGGGCGGATCGCCGACGAGGACGGCAAGGCCGTCATCGTAGACGAGCGTGGGACAGGGGATCTCGTCCTCGACGACGTGCTCGCCGAGGTGGCGGGGGATCGGCGGTCGTGGCGGTCGTGGGTCCGGCGGGGCGCACGGGACACGCTGCAGTCGCTCGAAACGCAGCTCGACGCGGCGGGCACGATCGAGCTGAAGGTGTCCCGCGCGCTCGGGCTGTTCACGGTGCGGCGTCCGGTGGTGCTGGACGGGGGCGCGGTGGCCCGGCTCCGGGGTGCCGTCGACTACGCGGTGCGCGGTACGACGGAGGTGTCCGAAGTGGACGCTGCGGACGCGGCGCTGGCAGCGCTCGTCGCCGCGGTGGAGCTGCGCACGGTGGTCTCCCGCCGCGACCGGCGGCGGCACCGGGCCCGGGTCGCCGAGCTGGAGGAACGCGCCGGTGCCGCCGTTCCCGCGCTCCGCAAGGTGTTCCGGGAGCTGCGTGCCGCCCGCGCGGCTGCGGTGTCCAACGCCTCGAACCACGGCGGCGGCTGAGTCCTTCGCCGTCACTCCGGCGAGGTGAAGAGGCGGTCGAGATAGTAGTCCACTGTGGACACCGCATCGGCCGCCGTCCGGTGGCCGAGGAGGATGTTGGAGCCCTGCGAGTCGGCCAGCGCCCACAGTATCGCGGCCTCCTGATCGGGATCGACCGACGGCGCGACGTCGCCCGCGGCCTGGCCCTGGCGGATCATGTCGGCGAAGAAGCGGAACACGTCCGGCGCTCCCTCGCTGAACACCGCGGCCATGGCGGGGTCGGCCAGCGCGCGCACGAAGTAGGCGATGCCGATCAGGTAATCGCCCTCGGTCCGCTCGTCGTGCGGGATCATCTCGACCAGGCAGGTCCGCAGGATCGTCCGCGGGCTCGGGTCACCGGTGGCGGTGACCTTCTCGGCGATACGGGCCTCGCGCAGCTTCGCCCGGTGTTCGAGGGCGTAGAGCAGCATCTCGTCCTTGTTCTTGAAGTAGTGCTGCACCAGGCCCATCGACATCCCGGCCTCGGCGGCGACCTGGCGCAGGCTCACGCCCTCGAGTCCGCGCCGGGTGGTCAGCCGTTGCAGGGCCTCGGCGATCTGGGACCGCCGTTCGTCGTGGTCCACCTGTTTCGGCACGTGTGTCCCGTCTTCTCCGGCTTCACCATGCGACCGCATTGCGAAGCTTTCCCGCTGTCCGTTACGATGCGATCGCATTGTAACCAGCTCTTCGGGGGGAATGGTGAATACGAATACGGTCGCGCTGCGACCACCGCGGCACGCACTGGACCGGCGGGCCATCGCCTGGTGGCGTGCCCAGAGCGCGCTGGTCTTCGGGGTCCCGGTGGTGGCGCTGGTGGTGCTGGGCCTGCTGATCCCGGCCGCCGCCGTGCCGCTGCTGGTCCCCGGCGCCGTGCTGGCGGTGCTCGGAGTGGCCTGGGTGATCGCGCTGCCGTTGTGGTGGTACCGGGTGCACCGGTGGGAGAACACCGAAACCGCCGTCTACACCCGGTCCGGGTTCGTCTGGCAGGAGTGGCGGGTCGCGCCGCTGTCCCGCATCCAGACCGTCGACACGCTGCGCGGGCCGCTGGAGCAGCTGTTCGGTCTCGCCACGCTCACCGTCACCACCGCCTCGGCGCGCGGCGCGATCAAGATCCGCGGTCTCGACGCGGAGGTCGCCGCGCGGGTGGCCGAGCAGCTCACCGAGCTCACCCAGGCGACGCCGGGGGATGCCACGTGACCGCGCGGTTCGACAGCCGCGAATTCGCCGATTGGCACCGGCTCGACCGGCGCACCCTCGGCGTCAGCGCGCTGACCATGGCCGGGGTCGCCCTCGGCGCGGCGATCCCGACCACGATCGGCGTCATCGGCGGCGGCACGCGGTGGTGGCTGGCGCTGGCGTTCGTGGTGCCCGCGGCGATCCTGTTCGTCGGCGCGATCGTCTTCGGCGACTACCTGCGCTGGCGCGGGACCCGCTACCGCTGCACGCCCGAACGGCTCGAAGTGGTGTTCAACCTGGTGATCCACTCGCGGAAATCCCTGCCGCGCGAACGGATCCGCAGTGTCGACCTCACCGCGAACCCGCTGCACCGGCTGCTCGGCGTCGCGGTGCTCACCATCGGCACCGGGCAGCACGAGAAGTCCGGCCACGGCCGGATCAAGCTCGACCCGCTCGCCCGCGCCGACGCCGAAAGCCTGCGCACGGAACTGTTGCACCGCACGGAAAGCAAGCCGGAAGCGGTGGCAGAGGACAACGTCCTCGCGAAGCTCGACTGGCAGTGGCTGCGGTACGCGCCGATGTCGTTCCTCGCGCCCACACTGGGGCTCGCCGCGTTCGGTGCCCTGTTCAAGGTCGCCGACTGGTTCGGCGCGCAGAAGGGGTTCATCCACTGGGCCTTCGAGCGGTTCCGCGAATTCCCGCTGGTGGTCACCATTCTCGTCCTGCTCGCGGCCGCGCTGGTGGTCGGTGTCGTGGGCGCGCTCGCGCTGTTCGTCGAGATGTGGTGGAACTACCGCCTGGAGCGGGAACCGGGTGGCACGCTGCGGGTGCGCCGCGGACTGCTGACCACGCGGTCGATCACCGTCGAGGAGCGGCGGCTGCGCGGGATCGACCTGGTCGAGCCGTTGGGCAACCGGCTCGTCGGGGCCGCGCGGGTGGACGCCGTCGCGACGGGCATGCGGCAGAAGAACGACGACGACAAGACCGACTACCACACCCTGCTGCCCGCGGCGCCGCGCGCGGAGGCCCACCGCGTCGCCGCGCTGGTGCTGCGGGAACCGGTGTCGCCGACCGAAACCGTGCGGCTGCGGCCCCATCCGGTGGCGGCAAGGGGACGGCGGCTGCGGTGGGCGCTGATCGGGGCCGCGCTGCCCGTGCTGGTGCTCGTGGTGCTCGGCCTGCTGCTCACCGGCGTCCTGCTGATCATCGGCGTGGCGCTCGCCGTGGTCGCGTTCCCGGTGGCGGTGCTGCTCGCGTTCGAGGCCTACCGCAACCTCGGCCACGGGATCACCGGCCGTTATCTGGTCGCGCGCAGCGGTGCCGTCCGGCGCAGCACCGTCGCGCTGGAACGGGACGGGGTGATCGGCCTCGTCGTGAAGCAGTCGGTTTTCCAGCGGCGCAAGGGATTGGTGACGCTGACCGCGACGACGGCGGCGGGCTCCGGCGCGTACTCGGTCTTCGACGCCGCCACGGACGAAGCACTGGAGTTCGCGGACATCGCCACTCCCGGCATCCTGACGCCGTTCCTCGAACCGCCCGCGAAGGTGCCCGAAAGTTCGGCCGCCACCGAACGGTCCAGGCCCTAGGTTCGGGGCATGACCGATTTCACCGCGTTCCGCGATCTGCACGTCCCCGGCACCCCGCTGCTGCTGCCGAACACCTGGGACTTCGGCTTCGGCGCTCTCCTTGCCCAGCAAGGGTTCCCGGCCATCGCCACGACGAGTCTCGGGGTGGCGGCCGCGGCGGGGGAGCCGGACAGCGTGCCCTCGGGCCGCGCGGCGACGGTCGCCCTCGCGCGGACCCTCGCCCGGCTGGACGTCCTGCTCACGGTCGACATCGGGGAGGGATTCAGCGCCGATCCGGGCGAGGTGGCCGACCTCGTCGAGGAACTCGCCGGAATCGGCGTCGCGGGCGTGAATCTCGAGGACTGGCGGGTGGCGGACGGGCGGCTCGCCGACGTCGACGCCCAGTGCGCGCTGATCGGCGCGGTCAAGGACCGCGTTCCGGACGTGTTCCTCAACGCGCGCACCGACACCCACCTCGGCGGCGACCACTCGACGGACACCGCTGTCGAGCGCGTACGGGCCTACGCGGGGGCGGGCGCGGACGGCGTGTTCGTCCCCGGGCTCGCCGCGCCCGCCGACGTCGAGCGGGTGGTTTCCGCCGCGGGGATCCCGGTGAACCTGCTGTTCGTTCCCGGTGTGGTCACGCTCGCCGGGCTGGCCGATCTAGGCGTCGCGCGGGTGAGCGTCGGCTCGCTGCCGTACCGGGTGGCGCTGGTCTCGGCGCTCGAAACCGTGCGCGCGGTCCGGGACGGCGGCGAACTCCCCGCGAAGCCGCTGACCTTCGACGACGTCGCGAAGCTGGTGGGATAAAGGGATGAATCCGGGCGGGGTGCTTGTTTAGGGTCGGGGCATGCACGCCTTCGGAGCCGAATTCGCCGCCCCGCCCGGATATCTCAACACGCCCAGCATCGGCGTCCCGCCCGCTGCTGTCGCCGACGCCGTCGCCGAAAGCGTGGAGAAATGGCGTCGTGGCGAGGCCCGGCCGTACGACTTCGACGCGATCGTCGACCGCTCCCGCGCGGGCTTCGCGCGGCTGATCGGCGTCCCGGCGGACCGGGTCGCGATCGGCGCGTCGGTGTCCCAGCTGATCGCGAACGTCGCCACCGGGTTGAAGGACGACGCGCGGGTGCTGGTCGCCGCGGGCGATTTCACCAGCGTCACCTTCCCGTTCGCCGCGCACGCCGACCGCGGGATCACCGTGACCGAGGTCCCGCAGGACCAGCTGGCGAGCCGGGTCGAGGGGCACGACCTCGTCGCGGTCAGCGTCGTCCAGTCGGCCGACGGGAGCATCGCCGACCTCGCCGCCCTGCGTGCCGCCGCCGAGGCCGCCGGCGCCGCCGTGCTGCTCGACGTCACCCAGGCCGCCGGCTGGCTCCCGCTCGACGTCGCGTGGGCCGACTGGGTGATCGCCGCCGGGTACAAGTGGCTGCTTTCGCCGCGCGGCGCGGCCTGGATGGCGGTGCACCCGCGGGCCCACGAACGGACCCGTCCCGCCGCGGCGAACTGGTACGCGGGCGGCGATGACCGGTGGAGCAGCATCTACGGCCTGCCGCTGCGCCTGGCCGAGGACGCGCGCGGGTTCGACCTCTCGCCGGTGTGGCTCGCCCACGTCGGCGCCGCCGAGGCGTTGGAGTACCTGACGTCGCTGGATCTCGCCGAGGTCCGCGCGCACGACGTCGGCCTGGCGAACTCGCTGCTCGGCGCGCTCGGGCTGCCCGCGCGGGACACCGCGATCGTGTCGCTGGCCGCCGACGCCGGGCGGATGGCCGACGCAGGGGTCGTGTCCGGCGTGCGCGATGGCAAGGTCCGGATCGGCTTCCATCTCTACAACACCGCTGACGACGTCGAACGCGTACTTCGCGCCTTCGAGTGAACCCGGCAGGAGCGGTGAACTACCGTATGTGCCCGTGGTTGGTGCACCCTTTACCCCCGGACCTTCGGACACCGCCCCGCTGGGCGCGGTCGGCGCCCGTCCGGGCCCGCCGCCCGCTCCCGCGCGGGACACCCGCGCGTTGCTGCTCAAGGGAGCCGGGCTGGTCGCGATCGCGATCGTGTCCGGGCTGATCTGGTTCCTGATCCGGCACAAGAGTGCCCCGGAGCAGGTCGCCCAGCCACCCGCGAACACCGGCGAGTTCACGTTCAGCCTCGTCAACGGCCCGCTCAAGTCGGGTGACTGCGCGGCGAAGTCCTATGGCACGACGCAGAAGCTCTTCCAGCAGACGCCGTGCGTGTCGCTGTCCCGCGCGTTGTACACCACCGAAAGCGGCGGGGCGAAGGCGCTCGTCTCCGTCGCGCTGGTGACCATGCCGGACACCGCCTCGGCCGCCCAGCTCAAGACGCTGACCGAGAGCGACGGGACCGGGAACGTCACCGACCTGGTGAAGGACGGCACGTACAAGGCACCGGGCGCGCCCCGGGTGAGCGCGGACAAGGCGGCGTACGCGTCGAAGACCGACGGCAACGACGTAACCATCGTGCTCACCGACTTCTTCGGGGGACACAAGGACACCCCGCTGCTCAAGCGCATCGCGAACGACGCCGTCCGCCTCTCCGCCCAACTCCGCCAGTAGCGCCGCCCCCGGGGCCCGCACCGAGGGACGCCCTGGGTGCGTTGGGTGCACCGGGGGACGCCCGTGTCGCACTGAACGCACCGAAGGCGTCCCCGGGTGCGTCACGCCCCACGCGGCCGTGCCCCGAACGGAGCGTTCGAGACGTTGAGCGTCTCGGACGGAGCGTTCGCGACGCCGGTGTCGTGCCCTGTAGGTGATGAGGTGGCGGGGGTCGGCTACTCGCCTGTGGAGCCCGCCCCGGCCCGCACCGAGGGACGCCTTGGGTGCGTTGGACGCACCGAGGGACGCCCTGGGTGCGTTGGACGCACCGAAGGCGTCCCTCGGCACCCCCGCCTCG
>NZ_JBHYIQ010000185.1:0-9981 GCF_042739895.1 Amycolatopsis sp. NPDC059021 | reverse complement strand
ACCTTGCGGGCGTCAGACGCCCGCAAGGTGGCCTTACCGGCACGTGAGTCCTCTGTGGACGCGGACCCGCCCCTGCGACCCGCTTGAGTTCCTGGCATGGGCGTTGAGCGCGACGAGGGCGTCCCTCGGTGGATCAGCGAGTCCGCCGCGCCACTCGAGCCACCCCGAGGATCAGAGCGGGACGGAGCGCACGTGGCTGGTGAGCCGCCCGTCGTCGTGGAGCACGTGGAGCAGCAGCGACGGCGGCCGGTCGTACTCGATCGGCCCGCCGTCGGGCCAGTCGCGATCCCCGCCCTGTTCGGACGGCAGCAAGGAACCCGAGACGACGCCGGGCGCGACCCGCAGCGGCAGCCCGGCGAACGTCGTCGACGCGCCGGTGTGCACGTGCCCGCACAGCAGCGCCACGACGCGGGGGTGCCGCGCGAGCACCGCGGCCAGCCGGTCCTCGCCGGACTGCCGGATCCTGTCGACGGCCGGGACGCCGACCTCGACCGGCGGATGGTGGAACGCGACGAACGCGGGCCCGTCGCCACCGGCGAGCGCCGAGTCCAGCCAGGTCAGCGTCTCGTCGGCGAGGAAACCCGCCCCACTGCCGGGAATCGTCGAATCGCACATCGCGAACAGCGCACCGCCCACCTCGTGCGCGCTGTTGATCGGCCCGTCCTCCGGCGGCGCCTGGAGCAGGACCTCACGGAAGGCCGCGCGGGCGTCGTGGTTGCCGGGACAGGTCAAGACCGGCGCGGAGTGCTTGAGCAGCTCCACCGCGCGGTGGTACTCCCCGGGCAGGCCGTGGTCGGCGATGTCGCCGGTCACCAGCACCGCGTCGACCGGGCGCGCGAACCCGCCGAGGTAGGCCATCACGGCCGCCACCCGGGCCTCGGCACGCTCCCCGCCGTCGAGATGGATGTCGCTCAGCTGCGCGAAAACCGCCACGGTCAACCCCTTCCCAGAAACGCCAGTGTCTTCACCCAGTTCCGGACGAGCAGCTCGGACGCCGCGGGCAGATCGCCCGCCCGGATCGACGCCGCGATCCGGCGATGCTCGTCGATGCTCTCCTCCGCGCGCCGCACTCCCCCGAAATACAACGTGTCATAGCGGCGCAGCAACAGCTTTGTCTGCTCGATCAGCCGCATCAGATGGGGATTGCCGCAGCGGGACAGCAACAACGCGTGCCAGCGTTCGTCCGCGGCCAGCAGATCACCGCCCGCTTCCAGCACTTCGGCCATCTCGTCCGCGACGAGGTCGAGCGCCTCGGGCAGCCCGGCGAGGTCGAACGGCGACGTCCAGCGCAGCGCCAGCGACTCCAGCTCGGCCACGAGCGGGTAGAGCCGCCGCGCCTCCTCGGGTTCCAGCGGCGGAACCAGGAAACCCCGCCCCGGCGCCGACACGAGCATCCCGCGATCGGCCAGCCCGATGAGCGCCTCCCGCAGCGGCGTCCGGCTCACGCCGAGCTCCCGCGCGAGGTGCACTTCGTTGACCCGCGCCCCGGCCGCGAGCCGCCCGTCCAGCACACGCGCGGTGATCTCCTGGATGAGGTCGCGGCGCAAGAGATCCCTCGGCATGGAAGCAGTATTGCATGCAGCACGGTCGTACTGTATTCAGTTCGTATGACCAGCATTCAGGACCTGGACGTCGAGCGCGCCCGAGCGGAGACGCCCGGCTGCGCCGACGTCGTGCATTTCAACAACGCGGGCTCCGCGCTGCCACCCGCCGTCGTGCTCGACACCGTGCTCGGGCACCTGCGTGAGGAAGCCCACAGCGGCGGCTACGAGGCCACCGCCGCGGCGTCCGAAAAGCTCGACGCCGTGTACGCGTCGGTGGCCCGGCTGCTCAACGCCGAAGCCGACGACATCGCGATCACCGAAAACGCCACCCGGTCCTGGCAAGCGGTCTTCTACTCGTTCCCGTTCGGCCCCGGCGACCGGATCCTCACCTCCCAGGCCGAGTACGCCAGCAACGTCATCTCGTTCCTGCAGCTGAAGCGCCGCACCGGGGTGACGGTCGAGGTGATCGGCGACGACGAGTCCGGCCAGCTCGACGTCGCGGAACTGCGCCGCCGCGTCGCGGACGACGTCAAGCTCATCGCCGTCAGCCATGTGCCCACCCAGGGCGGACTGGTCAACCCGGCCGAGGAGATCGGCGAGGTCGCCGAGCAGGCCGGCATCCCGTTCCTGCTCGACGCCTGCCAGTCGGCCGGGCAGCTCGACCTCGACGTGCGGCGCCTCAAGTGCGACGCGCTGAGCGCCACCGGCCGCAAGTACCTCCGCGGCCCGCGCGGCACCGGATTCCTCTACGTGCGCCCGGAACTCCGCGCCCGGCTGGAGCCGGCGATGCTCGACCTGCACTCGGCGAGCTGGGTGTCCCCCGGCGAATACACCGTCGACCCGACCGCCAGGCGATTCGAGGTGTGGGAGCGCAACACCGCCCTGGTGCTCGGGCTCGGCGCGGCCGTCGACTACGCCCTGGAGTGGGGCCTGCCCGCCATCGACGCCCGGGTGAGCGCTCTCGCGAGCACCCTGCGCGAACGGCTCGGCGAACTCCCCGGGGTCCAGGTGCACGACCAGGGCGCGCGCAAGTGCGGCATCGTCACGTTCAGCCTGGAGGGCACCCCCGCGGCCGACGTCAAACGCGCGCTGGCCGCGGCGCGGATCAACACCAGCGTGTCGAGCAGCACCTCCGCCCAGTTCGACTTCACCGCGCGGAAGCTGCCCAACCTGGTCCGCGCCTCGGCGCACTACTACAACACCGAGGACGAGATCGACCTGCTTGTCCGCGAGGTCGCGAAACTCTAGCGGCGCACCAACTCCCGCCGGCTCGGTGGCGCGTAGGGAACTCCGGTGTCCTTCGCCCGCCAGGCCAGCATCAGTGCCTCCCCGAGCAGGCTCAGCCCGATCGACAACGGCATCGGGCGGGCCTGCTCGTGCATCCCGTTCGCGACCGCGAGCGCGCCGATCCCGAAGTTGGCCGCGAGCGAAACCGCCCACACCGCGAACGTCCATCCGGTGTAGCGCTGCCAGAGGACGCCGTCGCGTTCGAACAGTTTCGTGGTGCGCGCGCGGATCGCGCCGAACCCGATCCCGGCCGCCGAGCCGGCGGCCAGCCACAGCACGTCCACCCCGGTGAGCTGCTGTTTGACCAGGCTGCTGCCCCCGATGACGATCAGGATGAGCGGCGTCCCGAACACCTCGCGCGCCACCACCGGCTCACCGCGCAACCGGCGCACGATCACCACGACCACTCCGACACCCACGAGTGCCGCGATCACCCAGCCGTTCATGAGGATCCCCCTTTGTAGCATCAGTGTGCTAAATAAATTAGCAAAGCCGTGCTATAAAGACAAGGTGCCGAAGATCGTCGACCCCGAAGCCCGCCGCCTCGCCATCGCCGAAGCCGTGTTCCGCGTGATCCGCCGCGACGGCCTCGACCAGGCATCCCTGCGCGCGGTCGCGGAGGAGGCCGGACTGGTGATCGGCTCGGTCCGGCACTACTTCGCCAACCACGAGGAGCTGATCGTCTTCGCGATGCGGACGCTCGCCGAACGCACGGCCGCCCGCATCGTCGAACGCGTCGGCAAACTGCTCGACGGCACCACACCCGGGAGCGAGGCCGCGCTGGACCAGACCACCGACCTGCTCTGCGAGCTGCTGCCGCTGGACGAGACCCGGCGTGCCGAGGCCGAGGTGTGGCTGGCGTTCTCGGCCGCCGCGCGCATCCGGCCCGCACTCACGGCCGATGCCGAACGGATGTACACGGACACCCGCGCGCTCACCCGGCACTCGCTCAGCGAAGCGGCGAAGCGCGGTTCACTGAAGGACGGGCTCGACATCGAACTCGAGACCGAGCGATTGGCGGCACTGCTCGACGGGCTGACGCTCGGCGGGATTTCGCACCCCGGCCAGGCCGGACCGGACCTGATGCGCGCCGTCGTGCGGCGGCACCTGGAAACGTTGCGCCGCTGAGCATGGCCGAACGGCCTCACACGGTTAGCCTGTCAGGAAGGAGTCAGTCGATCACCGACAGGAGCCGCGGGTGAGCACGTTCTACGACATCGCGACCACCGACCCGGACCGGATCGCGGTCATCGACCCCGCCGGGCGGCAGGTGAGCTTCGGACGGCTGGCGGCCAGGGTCAACCAGCTCACCCACGCGCTGCGCGCGCTCGGTCTCGGCGTCGGCGACGGCGTCACCGTGATCCTCCACAATGGACTCCCCCACTACGAGGTGCAGCTCGCGACGCTCCAGGCGGGGCTGTACTTCACCCCGGTCAACTACCGGTCCACGCCGGAGGAAATCGGCTACATCGTCGAAAACAGCGAGTCACGGGTGGTCGTCGCGGACGCGGACATCGCCGCGACCTGTACCTCCACTTTGGACGAACTCGGCATACCGGTCGAACGGCGATTTTCGGTGGGCAGCACCGAAAACTGGTCGGACTACGCGAAATGGGGCGTGGACGAACCGGAAACCGTGCCGGAGAACCGGACTTCCGGGGCGACGATGGTCTACACGTCCGGGACGACCGGACGGCCCAAGGGCGTGCGGCGGCCGCTGAGCGGGAAACCGCCCGCGCTGCACCCGGACTACCAGCACGTGATGGCGCTGCTCGGCGTTTCCCCCGGCGGCGGGGTGCATCTGGTGCCGTGTCCGCTGTACCACGCGGCACCGGGCGCGTACTCGCTCAGCGCGCTGCATCTCGGGCACACGGTGGCGCTGATGTCCCGTTTCGACGCCGAAGAGACGTTGCGGCTGATCGAACGGTATCGGGTCACCACCACCCACGTGGTGCCGACGATGCTCCACCGCCTGCTGCGCCTGCCCGAGGAGGTCCGCACGCGCTACGACCTGTCCTCGCTCACCAGCGTGATGCACGGCGCGGCGCCGTGCCCGCGCGACGTGAAGGAACGGATGCTCGCCTGGCTCGGGCCGATCGTCACCGAGTACTACGGCGCGTCGGAGGGCATGGTTTCCGTGGTGCAGCCGGACGAATGGCTTGCCGAGCCGGGCACGGTCGGCCGTCCGCTGCCCGGCGTGCGGGTGAAGATCCTCGGCGAGGACGGCGCGGAGCTGCCGCCCGGCGAGACCGGCACGCTCTACTTCAGCTCCGTGCACACCGATCTCGGCTACTACCGGGACCCGGAGAAGACGGCGGCGAGCAGGTCCGGCGAGTTCCTCACCGCCGGCGACGTCGGCTATCTCGACGCCGAGGGCCGGGTGTTCCTGCGCGACCGGCGCACCGACCTGATCCTCTCCGGCGGGGTCAACATCTACCCCGCCGAGATCGAGGCCCGGCTGCTGAGCCATCCCGACGTCGCCGACGTCGCGGTGATCGGCGAACCCGACGAGGAGTGGGGCCAGCGGGTCGTCGCGATGGTGCAGCCGGGCGAGGGCGTCGCCGGGGACGACGCGCTGGCCGAGCGGCTGGCGGCGCACTGCCGCGGCGCGCTGGCCGGGTTCAAGACGCCGAGGCGGTTCGAGTTCCGGGACCGGTTGCCCCGCACCGACAGCGGCAAGATGCTCAGGCGCGCACTGCGCCCGGAGTGACGCGCTAGCGCATCGCGACGGCGCGGACCTGGTCGCGCCCGCCGTCCTTCGCGGCCAGCAGCGCGTGGTCCGCGGCCAGCAGAATCTCCGCCAAGGTCGTCCCGGTGCCGGGATAGGACGCCACCCCGATCGACACGGTCACGCCGAACGGCCGCAGCGCCGAAGCGGATACGATCCGCAACGCGGCGATGCGGGTGCGGATGCGTTCCGCGACATCGAGCACGGCCTCCGGATCACTGCCGGGCAGCACCACGACGAACTCCTCGCCGCCGAACCGCCCGCACTGGTCGTTGCCGCGCACGACCGCCCGCAGCACGTCGCCGACGGCGTGCAGCGCGTCGTCACCGGCCAGATGCCCCAGCGTGTTGTTGACCCGCCGGAAGTGGTCGATGTCGATCATCAGGACGCCCAGCCCCGTCCCGTGCTGCCGGGCGCGATCCAGTTCCGCACCGGCGATCGCGTGCCAGCCGGCCGCGTTGAGCAGCCCGGTCTTGGCGTCGGTGGTCGCCGCCACTTCGAACTGCCGCACCAGCGCGCTGCGGTGCAGCGCGTACAGCGGCACGAACATCAGTACGAGCAGCCACGGATGGGAGACGAGCAGGACCGCGGTGAGCGCCCCCAAGCACAACGTCGCCAGCTCGAGGATGTTGTCGTTCACCGTGCCGGTCACACTGCGCAGTGACCGGTCGGAGCCCCACAGCGCGATCGGCACGGCCGCGATGGTCATGTTCACCACGAAATACGCGCCGATGGCTGCCACCAGCGGGAGCACACTGTCCATTCCGGACGCGTGCAACGCGGAGAACATCTCTGTCCGCCGCGCGGCGAAGGCGGCGGCTTCACAGGACAGGACGACGTTGCCCGTGTTGTACAACGCGCGGGCGAGACAGCAGCCGGGCCTGTCACGGTCGCAACGAAACAACAGGTGCAAATACAGGACGAGCGCGACGACCGCGAAGAGAACGGGCGGGAGCAACAGCGCCGCCGGGAATGTCCACACCGACGTGAAGTTGATGTGCGCCTCACCGGCGAAACGCCTTCGGCGCCGCTCGATCTGACGACCCAGCTCGGCCGCCGCCACCCCGAGACCCGTTATCAGCGCACACCTGAGAAGGTCCGGCCCACCCGGCGGCCCCGCGGAAGCAGTGACCGCCACGACCACGATCGCGCACAGCATGACCAGCAGAACGTAGGCCCGCGAATAGCGCGAATGCGCCCAGACGAGCCATTCCCACCGGCGGCCCCGTCTGCCCGGGTTCCGCGGTGTTGTCGAACCCTGCATACTGAACCCACTTCCCCTCGCGGCGGGAGATCTTTTCGCTCTCACGCCCCGGCTCCAGGGTGCCCGTCCCTGGTGGACCCAGGAGAGGAGTCGTCATGCGCAATCGTGAGAACTGACCGGTCCGGCCCGGCCGATCGTGCTTCGCCCCCGGCAGCCCGCTTTTCTGGCCGCGTCTCCCGCCATACGAGTGCCGCGCCGATCGCGAGCACCGTGGTCAATGCCCCCGAGGCCGCCACCGCACCCCGTGGTCCCAGCTGGTCGGCTACCGCGCCCGCGGCCACCAGGGCGATCCCTTGCGTGGTGTAGAGACAGGCGTTGAGCCGCCCGAGAACCGTCGCCCGCCGGGCATCCGGCACCACCGCCACGATCACCGTTTGCCCGCGGATCAAGGCGATCGTCGCGAGCGCGCCGGAAAGCCCCCACCACACGATGGGCCAGACGTACCCCGGGGTGACGGCACATCCGGCGAGCGGCAGCCCCGCCAGCGCCATCGGGACGATCGCCGAGCGCGTGGTCGGCGGGGGCGAGCTTCTTCCCGCCCACCAGCCACCGAACACGCTGCCGACCGGGTCCGCCATCATCAGCACCCCGACCATGACCACGCTGGCGCCCGCCTCGTGCGCGTAGGGAGCGGCCAGGCCCTCCGGGACCACGATCAGACCGAGCAGGCAGTTGACGGCGAACGGGATCGCGATCCGCGGATCACGCCCGCGCACCACGTTCGCTTCGCCGCCGGAGGACGCCCGGTCGCGACGTGACGCCGGCCTGGCGTGGACCCCGGTGATCACCAGCAACGCGCTGACGAAGAACGTCCCGCCGTTGAGCAGCAACGCCCAGGACGGTCCGATGGCCGTGACCAGGAGCCCGCCGAGCCCGAACCCGGCGAGCTGGGCGGTCTGCATCGTGACCTGGCGCAGGCCGAGGCCCGCCTGATAACGCCCTTCCGGGAGCACGTCCGGCAGGAGCGCCATCTGCGCGGCCTTGAACGGCGATCCCGCCAGGGTGAGCACTCCCACCAGGCACCACAGGACGGTGAGCGGCAGCCCCGGGATCGCCATGGCCGCCGCCAGGCACCCGCGCAGGACGTCGGTCACCACGATCACCGTGCGCCGGGGAAACCGGTCGCCCAGACCGGAAAGCAGCAGCCCGCCCAGCAGCGACGGCAGGAACGTCAGCGCATAGGTCAGCGCGGTCAGCAACGCCGAGTTGGTCCGGCCGAACACCAGCAGGGCGAGTGCCACCCTGGCGAGCTGATCCCCGATCTGCGAAAGGGCTTCGGCAAGCCACATCGCGCGGAATTCGGCACTGGCCAACGCCGCGGTGAAATGCCCACGCCCTTCTTTGCGCATTCGACGCCCTCCCCCCGGTGGTGCGCCCGATCCGGACCGCTGCCGCTTCCCCTCCTCCGGACCCGCGGATCTCCACGGTATGGCCGGACTGTGCCCGCGCGGACACGGCAAGCGACGATTCACTCGAACGCACTAACTGTCCGTGTCTTTCGGGCAATCGCGACGGCACGGAAGGCTACCCGGCCCCACCGTGTCCACAGTGGACGTTCGAGGGGTCAGCCGCCGAACCACCCCGCGACGTCGAAGCCGAATCCGCCCGGCGCCACGACAGCCCGGAGTCCGTCCTCCATCGCCCGCACCCGGTCCGCTCCGATTTCCGCGACCCACAACGCGCGGAGGTCGTCGAAGACGGCGGCCGAACGGGTCAGCGCGTCGAGTCCGCGTGGCGTAAGGCGGACGACCTTGCGGCGGGCGTCCGCGGCGTCGTCCGCGCGTTCGGCGTAACCCAGTGCCACCAACCGGTCCACAGTCTTGCCCGCGGCCTGTTTGGACACTCCCAGCCGGCGCCCGAGCTCGGTCGCCGTCGCGCCGTGGACGCCGATCGCCTGCATCGCGAACCCGTGCGCGGGCCGGATGTCCGGGTGCCCCTGCCGCGCCAGCTCGGCGTGCAGCCGGTCGATGAGCGTGCGAAAGCCCGCGAACAGCAGCAACGGCAGCTCGTACCCGGGCGGATCCTGCTCGGCCATCACTGCCCCTTGCACAAATCGACAACCAGGTTTACATTTTGGTCAACCACGTTGACTACTTTAGCCGGGAGACACCATGTCCGCCTTCCCCGACCACACCCTCGACTCCGCCCCCGCCGCCGCGCGCGCCGCGATGGCCGCGACCGCGCGCCGCCGCGGCTATGTGCCCGCGCCGGTCGGCAGACTGGCGACGTCGCCGGAACTGCTCACCGGCTTTCTCAAACTGAGCGGCCTCTTCGAAACCACGACACTGGCTCCGGTCGAACGCGAGGTCGTCATCATGACGGTGGCGGCGCGCAACGCCTGCCACGTCTGCGTCGCGATGCACTCGGAGATCCTGACCGCGAAGGAGGCGCCGTCCACGCTGATCGAAGCGCTCCGTGCCCAGAAGCCGTTGCCCGATGCTCGCCTCGACGGCCTCCGCGTCTTCACCCTCGCGGTCATGGACGCCGCGGGCGCCGTTCCGGAGGAGACGCTGCAGGCGTTCCTGGCCCACGGCTTCACCGCCCGCAACGCGCTGGAGGTGGTTCTGGGCGTCGGCGCCTACACGTTGTCGACGTTCGCGAACCGGCTCACCGACGCCCCTTTGGATGAGGCGCTGGCCCCGTTCGCGTGGCACGCCGCGTGATCATGGGCTACCGGTCGTAGAGTCGGGTGACCTTCGATCCAACGCCGGGGAGTACCGGACGAGTCATGAACTGGTGGGCCGGATACACCGTGGCCGTCATCGGCCTGCCGGTGCTGCTCGCGCTCGGCTGGCTCGCCGGCGACGCCCTGCGAGACCGCCGCAACGCCCGCCACCGCTCGATCCGCCGCTCCGTGACCCGCATCCGCACCCGCCGAGCCCGCGCCACCACCCCCGCCGAAATCCCCTGGCCCACCACCGACCAGGACACCGTCCACCAGTAAAGGGCAGCGGCAGGCAAGAGGTAAGCAACGGGCTCCACAAGGACAAAAGCGGAACCAGGCGGCAACACGGAACCACCGGAGTGGCAGCACGCCCCGCGTGCGGACCCACGCTGGGTCAGGAACCGACCGCACCGTGGGGGGTGTGGGGGGGGCCGGCCCCCACCGCGAGACAGGACACCGCGGGCCCAGGCGCCCAAGCCCGCCCCACACCGGG
>NZ_JBHYIQ010000184.1:0-10618 GCF_042739895.1 Amycolatopsis sp. NPDC059021 | reverse complement strand
GCTCCGTTGGGGACGGTGAACGTCCCGAACGGAGCGTTCGGGACACGCGGCCCGGCGCTGGAGTGTCGCGAAGGGGACATTGACGGCGTTCAACGTCCCCAAGGGACCATGCGCAACCCTGCTGACCAGCGCGAGAGCCCGCACCAGCCGTCGCCCGCGTCGAACGCAACCGAACCACTACCGAGAGAACCTCATGCGGGCGCTCGGAGCGCGGCCACCTCACCCCACGGACCACGGAGCCCGTCGAAACCCGCCCGGGACCTTGGTCCCGTTTCACCGTGACGTACGTCCTGTGAGACGGCCCCGGCGGGTTCACGCGAAGCTCACTGCCTACTCTCGTCGGGGTGAACTCCGTGTCCGAGCTGGCGCTTTCCGGGCCGCTGCTGCTCGCCGCGGGCGTCGCGCTGCTCGCCGGGGCCCTCTCGTTCGCGTCCCCGTGCGTGGTCCCGCTCGTGCCGGGGTACCTGGCGTACCTCGCCGCGCTGGTCGGCGCGGACGCCCCCGCGGTCAGCGCGGACGAAGAGCGCAAGAAGGGCCGCTACGCCGTCGTCGGCGCGGCCCTGCTCTTCGTGCTCGGATTCACCGTCGTCTTCGTCGCCACGCTGGGCACGCTGGTCTGGCTGGCCGCCACGATCACGATCAACCAGGACATCCTCCAGCGCGTCGGCGGTGTGCTCACGATCGCCATGGCGCTGGTGTTCCTCGGCTGGATCCCCGGCCTGCAGCGCGAGTTCCGCTCGCACCACGTGCCGCGCGGCGGGATCTGGGGAGCGCCGCTGCTCGGCGCGGTCTTCGGGCTCGGCTGGACGCCGTGCATCGGCCCGACGCTGTCGGCGGTGACCAGCATGGCCAGCGCCACCGGCGGTGCCGCGGCGCGCGGGTACCTGCTGATCGCGATCTACTGCCTCGGCCTCGGCCTGCCGTTCCTGCTCATCGCGCTCGGCGCGCGCTGGGCGGTGCGCGCCACCGACTGGCTGCGCCGCAACGGCCGCCGCGTCCAGATCGTCGGCGGCGCGCTGCTGATGATCGTCGGGATCCTGCTCGTCACCGGGTTGTGGGGAGATCTGATGGGGTGGCTGCGCAACAGCCTCGCGTACAACCTCGAGCTGCCACTGTGACCACCACGGAAGCGCCGCCGGCGCAGCAGCCGAAGCCGAACCACAGGTCGCCGCTCAAGCGCGTCCTCGCCTTCCTGCGCAACACCTGGCGCGGCCTGACGTCGATGCGCACCGCGCTCGTCCTGCTCTTCCTGCTCGCGCTCGCCGCGCTGCCCGGCGCCCTGCTGCCGCAGCGCAGGCTCAACGCCCCCAAGGTCGACGAGTACATCACCGCGCACGGCTGGTGGGGCACGCTGCTGGACAAGCTGGAGTTCTACGACGTCTACAGCAGCGTCTGGTTCTCCGCGATCTACATCCTGCTCATGGTGTCGCTCGTCGGCTGCCTGACGCCGCGCAGCTTCGAGTACGTCAAAGCGATGCGCGCCAAGCCGGTGCTCACCCCGCGCAAGCTCGGCCGGATGCCGCACTACCGCGTCGCGGGCACCGAGCGTCCGCTGGAAGACGTGCTCGAGGACGCGAACGCGCGGCTGTCCGGCTGGCGGCGGGTGCAGCGCGACGAGGGCGACGGCGTCCACAGCATCTCCGCCGAACGCGGCTACCTGCGCGAGACCGGCAACCTGGTGTTCCACTTCGGCATGCTCGGGCTGATCGTGTTCTTCGCGCTCGGCAAGCTGTTCAGCTACGACGGCCAGGTCATCGTGCAGGCCGACGGCAGCCAGTTCTGCAACGGCGGCATCTACAACTACGACTCGTTCAACGCCGGCCTGCGCGTCGACGGCACCGACCTGACACCGTTCTGCGTGAAGGTGAACGACTTCACCGCGCACTACACCCCGGCGGGGCAGGCCGACTACTTCCACTCGAAGATCGAGTACCAGGCGGGCGACGACCTGCAGACCGGCGCCTGGCGGCCGTACGGCCTGGAGGTCAACTCGCCGCTGCGTGTCGACGGCGTGCGCGTCTACCTGCTCGACCACGGCTACACCCCGAAGTTCACCGTCACCTTCCCCGACGGCAGCGTGCGCACGATGGCGACCCAGTGGCGGACCGCGATCGTGCCCACCATGACCGCCGAGGGCGCGACGAAGTTCGACCAGCCGGGCATCACCGACGAGGCGCAGCGCCGCACCCGGCAGCTCGCGATCACCGGCCTGCTCGCGCCGACCCCGCTGGTCCACGGCGGGATCCTGACCTCGACCGCGCCGGAGCTGAACAATCCGCAGGTCGCCGTCGACATCTACCGTGGCGACCTCGGGCTCGACGCGGGCCGCGGCCAGTCGCTGTTCGAGATCGACCAGTCCCGGGTCGCCGACGGACGGCTGAAGAAGCTGAGCCGGCTCAACATGCAGGTCGGCCAGGAGACCAAGCTCGACGACGGGACGAAGGTCAAGTTCGACGGCGTCCAGCCGTGGGTCGGGCTCCAGGTCTCCCACGATCCGACGCAGGGCTACGTCCTCGGTTTCGCGATCGCGATGTTCGTCGGTCTCGGCGGATCATTGCTGGTCAAACGGCGTCGGCTGTGGGTCCGGGTGCGCCCTGGCGGCGAGGGCGAGGCGCGTACCGTGATCGAGGTCGCCGGGCTGGCGCGCACCGATCAGGCCGGATACGGCGAGGAATTCCAGCGCATCAGTGAACGACTGGTGACCGGCGAGAAGGGCAGCTGAGAATGCCGATCAACGAGACGTTGTCGCAGTACAGCAACTGGCTGTACACGACCACCGTGGCGATCTACGTCCTCGCGTTGATGCTCACCCTCGTGGAGCAGGGCTTCGGGGCGAAGGGCAGGCAGGCCGCCGAACGCAGCAAGCAGCGGGCGCGCGAGCTGGTCGGCGCGGGCGGGCCGGTGACCACCGAGGTCCCCGCGCAGCCCGAGGCGCCCCGCGAGGTCGGCAGGCCGGAGCGGCTCGGCCGGATGGGCGCCGCGCTGCTCGTGCTGGGCGCGCTGCTGCAGCTGTCCGCGATCGTGCTGCGCGGGCTCGCGACGCACCGCGCGCCGTGGGGCAACATGTACGAGTACGGCATGGGCGTCACCTTCATCACGGTGGTGACCTGGCTCGTCGTGGTCCGGAAGTTCCCGGTCCGGCATCTGACGCCGTTCCTGCTGCTGCCCGTCGTCATCCTGATGTTCATCAACGGCACCATGCTGTACACGGTCGCGGCCCCGGTGCAGCCCGCGCTCCAGTCGTACTGGCTGGTCATCCACGTCTCCGCGGCCATCATCGGGTCCGGTGTCTTCCTGGTCCCCGGCGTGGCGAGCGTGCTGTACCTGTTCCGCTCGGCCCACGACCGGAACCCGGCGAAGTTCGCCCGGTTCGCGCCGAAGCTGCCCGCTGCGGACGTGCTCGACCGGATCGCCTACCGGACGACGATCTTCGCCTTCCCGGTGTTCACCTTCGGCGTGCTCTGCGGCGCGGTGTGGGCGGAGGCGGCGTGGGGCCGGTTCTGGGGCTGGGACCCGAAGGAAACGGTCGCGTTCATCGCCTGGGTGGTCTACGCGGCGTACCTGCACTCGCGGGCGACCGCGGGCTGGCGCGGCACGCGCGCCGCGGTGATCAACATCGTCGGGTTCGCGGCCACGATCTTCAACCTGTTCTTCGTCAACCTGGTCACGGCGGGATTGCACTCGTACGCCGGAGTCAGCTGACCGATCGGGCCCGGTGCGTCCTGCTGTAGCGTGTCGCCGACTACCGTCGTCGCCGACGGGGTAACCAGTGTCTGGCAAGGCAACGACGTTCGTGGGAGGTTCGCACCGGTGACCGGATCCAGCGAAGAGTCGGCTCCTACGCCCTCTGAGCAGGCCAAACCGGCCGAACAGCTGTTCTCGGAGGACCGCACGGATTCGGCGCCGCACCCGAATTCGGGTGCCTATGAGGTACAGCCGACGCAATCCGTTTCGCCGCCTAACCCGGCGGTGTCCGGGCCGTACCAGGTCCCCGCGTCGGCGCAGCCCCAACCGCAGCCGCAGCAGCAGTACCCGGGATACGACCCCCACCTGCCGCCGCTGCAGCCGCAGTACGTCGACCCGGCACAGCAGCAGCAACAGCCTCAGCAGCCCTACCCGCAGGCGGCGCCTCAGCAGGGCATGCCGCAGCAGGGTGGTGTGCCGCAGCCCGCGCCGGGGGTGCTCCCGCAGCCTCAGGGCGGCAAGCACGCGGCGCCCGCCATGGACGAGCTGGCCACCGCGCACCTGGTCAAGCAGGTCAAGCGGCCACCGCAGTCCGGCTGGCGCAAGGCGCTCTACAAGGGCACCGGAAAGCTGGTCAACCCCGGCGAGAGCCCCGCCGACGTCCGGCGCCGCGAGCTGATCGCGCGGGTCAACCAGCCGCTGCGCGGGTGCTACAAGATCGCGATGCTGAGCCTCAAGGGCGGCGTCGGCAAGACCACCACGACGACCACGCTGGGCTCGACGTTCGCCTCACTGCGCGGTGACCGCGTGGTGGCCGTCGATGCGAACCCGGACCGCGGCACGCTCTCGCAGAAGATCGCGATCGAGACCACCGCGACCGTGCGGCACCTGCTGCGCGACGCCGATCGCATCACCCGCTACAGCGACGTCCGCTCGTACACCTCGCAGGGGTCGAGCAGGCTGGAAATCCTTGCCAGCGAACAGGATCCGGCCGTCTCCGAGGCGTTCTCCGAGGAGGACTACCGGCGCACGGTGAACCTGCTGGAGCACTTCTACAACATCGTGCTCACCGACTGCGGGACCGGCCTGATGCACTCGGCGATGAAGGGCGTCCTCGACGTCGCGGACGCGCTGGTCGTGGTGTCCTCCGGCTCGGTGGACGGGGCGCGCAGCGCGTCGGCGACGCTGGACTGGCTCGAGGCGCACGGCTACGGGGAACTGGTCAAGCGCTCGGTGGCGGTGATCAACTCGGTGCGGCCGAAGGGCGGCTCGGTCGATCTGGACAAGCTGTCCGCGCATTTCGGCGCGAAGGTGCGCGCGGTCTGCCGCATCCCGTTCGACCCGCACCTGGAGGAGGGCGCGGAGATCGAGCTGGACCGGCTGAACTCGGACACCCGGCTCAGCCTGCTGGAGCTGGCGGCAACGGTCGCCGACGGCTTCGGGACGCAGCAGTACCGCTAAGCGGGGTTCACTACTCCTCGTCGGGGCGTTTGCGCTGCTGTTCGCCGAGCTTGCGGAGGAAGTCGGGATCGTCGTCCGGGGCCAGTGGCGCCTGGCGCGTCGGCACGCCCACGCGCTGGGTGCCGCCGAACGCCCGCCACAACAGTACGGCGATGGTGAGCGCACCGACCGCCGCGAGGAGATAGAGCATGCCCGGTTCCTTCCGTCAGGCCTGCCGACCCCATGAGGTTAACCGCTTCGCCCGCACATCGGCGGATTCCCGGTACCCGGATGTGACGAAGGGCCGTGACCGGCAGGTGGGCGGGTGACCGCCCCCATACCACTCACGACCCTCACGCACGGATGGTTCAGGCGTGCCGCGCCGGTTCGCTCGCATCCGTGGTCAGCTCGGCCAGGAGCTCGTTCACCTCGGACTCGCGGAATCGGCGGTGCCCACCCGGGGTCCTGATGGAGCCGATGCGGCCGGCGGTCGCCCACCGGGTCACCGTCTTCGGGTCCACTCGGAACAGAGCGGCCACTTCACCGGGGGTGAGCAACCGTCCTCCCATGGTCGCGGTCATTTTCCGCCTCCTTAACGACCTGACTGCTATACCGGAGGCGAGCCGGGCCGGTGGGCCCGTCGCGCCGGGGGTAGCCAACACGGCAATCGTTGCACTTCACCCGTCAGGTACTCGAACGGTTGTCGTTGAGTAAAGAGCCCTTAAAGGACAAAACAGACATGTTTCTTATGGACATCCGACACGTCCGGGCGTAACGTCGTTCGGTTTGCCACTGCGGGCCCTGACCTGCGTGTGTGTCGCTGAACTGGGCTTTTCCGATTTCCCGCCAGTGGTGTCGACGGTAGGTGACGCCCTGGTCGCCGGGAAAGGGTATTTCGGCGGGTTTCGCGGTGTGGACGCGGTTTACCCGGCTGCGGGCGGTGCTTGATCACGAGGTGGAGGCGTTGTCCGGTGAGATAATCACCGGTGAAGTCGTGCACGATCCTCGTCGCGATGTGG
The DNA here is from genome assembly GCF_042739895.1 of Amycolatopsis sp. NPDC059021. Taxonomy (NCBI): domain Bacteria; kingdom Bacillati; phylum Actinomycetota; class Actinomycetes; order Pseudonocardiales; family Pseudonocardiaceae; genus Amycolatopsis; species Amycolatopsis sp. NPDC059021. Next base: position 4,475 of record NZ_JBHYIQ010000184.1, on the reverse strand, counting down.
GATGTGTCTCAGCGTTCCCGAAACCGTTTCGGATGCCGCCGCCGAAGGATGCTTTACGTACGTTGGGCGCGCCGAAGGACCCTTCGGCGCATCGGGCGGCGCCGCACGGGGATCTTCACAATGGCGGCCTAGGGTGGGCACGTGGACCACGTCGACAGGAAAATCATCGCGGCGCTGCGGGAAAACGGCCGGGCGACCTACGCCGATCTCGGGAGGTCTGTCGGGCTTTCGGCCTCTTCGGTGCACGAGCGGGTCGGCAAGCTCGAGGCGTCCGGGGTGATCACCGGGTACCACGCGATGGTCGACCCGAACGCCGTCGGGCTCGGGGTGACCGCGCTGGTCGGCATCCACCCCACCGACACCGCCACCGACGAAGACGTCGCGGATGCGCTCGGCGGGCTCGACGAGGTCGAGAGCTGCTACGCCGTCGCGGGCGACGAGGCGTTCGTCGTCAAGGTGCGGGTTTCGACCGTCGACGAGCTGGAGCGCTGCCTCGGCCGCCTGCGCCGTATCCCCGGGGTCGGCCGCACGAACACCACCGTCGTGCTGTCCACCCGCTTCGAGGGGCGGCCGAACAACGCGGGCCTGGACGAGGTGGCCACGGGCAAGGCGTAGCCTGCTGAAGTGTGAGTGAGACGCCGACACCAGCCAAGCCGCCGGTCCCGCACCTGGCGCGTGACCTGACGTTGTACCTGCTGGCGCGATTCGTGCTGGTCGCGGTGCTGGCCGCCGTCCTCGCGCTGGTCGGTGTCCCGCTCCTGGTGGCGGTCCTGATCGGCCTCGTCGTCGGTCTCCCGCTCGGCCTGCTGCTGTTCCGCTCGCTCAACGCCAGGGTGACCGCGGGGCTGGCCAAGCGCAACGAGCAGCGTGCGCGTGCCCGTGCCCAGCTGCGCGCCCAGCTCCGGGGCGACACGACTCCGAATTCCGACGCCGCATGAGCCGCCTGCACAGCCGGAGCTGGGTCCGCGAGGCCGTCCGGATCATCGAGGCCGACGCGAACCGCAGTGCCGACACCCACCTGCACGTCTTCCCGCTGCCCGCGGACTGGGGTATCGATCTGTACCTGAAGGACGAGTCGGTGCACCCCACCGGTTCGCTCAAGCACCGGCTGGCGCGCTCGCTGTTGCTGTACGGCCTGGTCAACGGTCAGATCGGGCCGGACACCGTGCTCATCGAGGCCTCCAGCGGCTCGACAGCGGTGTCCGAAGCGTACTTCGCGCGGATGCTGGGGCTGCGGTTCGTCACGGTCGTGCCGCGCAAGACCAGCAAGGAGAAGATCGCGCTCATCGAGTTCTACGGTGGCGAATGCCACTACGTCGACCGGGCGCCGGACATGTACCCGGAGGCCGAGCGGCTGGCCGCCGAGTGCAATGGGCACTACCTCGACCAGTTCACCTACGCCGAGCGCGCGACGGACTGGCGGGGCAACAACAACATCGCCGAGTCGGTGTTCGCGCAGATGAAGTCCGAACGGCATCCGGTGCCGACCTGGATCGTGGTCGGCGCGGGCACCGGCGGCACGAGCGCGACGTTCGGCCGCTACGTGCGCTACAAGCGGCACACCACCAAGATCGCGGTCGCCGACCCGGAGAACTCGTCGTTCTACGGTGCCTGGCAGACCGGGGCGCTGGACTACTGCACCGGAATGCCTTCGCGCATCGAGGGAATCGGCCGTCCGCGCGTCGAACCGTCGTTCGTGCCCGGCGTGATCGACGAGATGATCCGCGTCCCCGACGCCGGCTCGCTGGCCGCGATCCGGTTGTTGCGCGAGCGCACCGGGCACTGGGCGGGCGGGTCCACCGGGACCAATCTGTACGGCACCTTCCAGCTGATCGCGCGGATGCTCGAAGACGGGCAGGCGGGCAGTGTCGTGACCCTGCTGTGCGACGGCGGCGAGCGCTACGCCAACACGTACTACAACGACGAATGGCTGGCCGAGCAGAACCTGGACATCACGCCGTACCAGGCGAAGTTCGAGGAGTTCCTCACCACGGGCAAGTTTGCCGAGGAGGAGTTGGGCGAGTAGCTGAAGGGGACTTTCGTCGCGTGCGATGCGAGGAAAGTCCCCTTCAGCTCGTCTGACGCGAGGAAGGTCCCCTTCAGCTCAGGCCGAGGGCGACGGCGGAGAGTACGGCCCAGGCGAGCATCGCGAGCCCGGTGTCGCGCAGCGCCGGGATCAGCTCGCGGCCGACCTTCCCGCCGCCGACCGCGCGCACCGAGGTCACCAGCAGCGGCGCGGTGATCACGGTGATCAGCACCCACGGCTGGAAGATGCCGAGCACGACGCTGAGCACGTACGGCACCGTCACCAGCGCCAGGTAGAGCCGCCGCGTACCCCGGTCGCCGAGGCGGGTGGCGAGGGTGCGCTTCCCCGCTTCGATGTCGGTGGGGATGTCCCGCAGGTTGTTCGCGACGAGTACCCCGGTGGAGAACGAGCCGACCGCGACCGCGCAGGCGAGCCCCGCCCAGCTGACCCGCCCGGCCTGGACGTACACCGTGCCGAGCACCCCGGCCAGGCCGAAGAAGACGAACACCGCGATTTCGCCGAACCCGTAATAGCCGTACGGCTTGCTGCCGCCGGTGTAGAACCACGCGCCGAGAATGCACAGCGCGCCCATCACGAGCAGCCACCAGTGGCCGGTGAGCGCGACGAGCAGCAGCCCCAGCACACCGGCGAGACCGAGGGACGTCAGCGCGGCGGCCAGCACGGTTTTCGGGGCGGCGCTGCCGGACCCCACCAGTCGCAACGGGCCGACGCGGTGTTCGTCGGTGCCACGCACGCCGTCGGAGTAGTCGTTGGCGAAGTTGACACCGATGATCAGGGCCAGCGAGACCAGCAGGGCGAGCAGCGAACGCCACCAGGAGAACGCGTCGAGCGCGATCGCGGCGCCGATCCCGGCGACCACCGGGGCGATCGCGTTGGGCAGCGTCCGCGGCCGGGCGCCTTCGATCCACTCACTCACTGTCGCCATGACGTCCATTCAACGCCATGACGATCACCCGTTGGCCGGAAACCCCGGAATGTCACGGGGTGGTCGGGGCACTCCACGTGAGCTTGCCGCTGTTCGGTGCGGCCGTGGGGCCGTCGGCCGCGACGGCCGGACCGGCGAGCACCGCCAGCCCGAACGCGGTGAGTGTGCAGATGAGCGAGATGCGTATCCGGCGCGTCATGGGGAGAAGCCAAGCCGGAAGGCCGTGACCTGTCAACACAATCGGGTGAATCAGGGGATGATTTCCGTGGTCAAGCGATCACGTACGGCCATTCGGTCTATTTTCCCTGGCCCGCGGAGGGGGAGCTCGGCGGCGAATTCGACCCGCTTCGGCGCGCACGCGGCGCCGAGTTCGGACTTCACCGCCGCGCACAGGTCGCCGCCGTCGCAGGCGCCGCTTTCCGGGACCACGAGGGCCACCACGGCCTCGCCCCATTCCGGATGCGGAACGCCGACGACGCAGGCGTCGCGCACCCCGGGCTGAGCGCCGAGGACGCGCTCGATCGCGGCGGCGGAGACCTTCACCCCGCCCGTGTTGATCATGTCGTCGGCGCGGCCGAGGACCTGGAGCCTGCCGTCCTCGGTGAACCGGCCGCGGTCGGAGGTACGGAACCAACCGCCGCCGAACGACTCCGCGGTCAGCTCCGGCTGCCGCCGGTAGCCGTGCGCGAGGACGTCGCCCGCGATCCGGATCCGGTCGTCGCCGTCCAGTGCGATCCGGACGCCGTCGAGCGGGACACCGTCGTACACGCAGCCGCTGGCCGTCTCGCTCATGCCGTACGCGGGCACGATGCGCACACCCGCGTCGGCCGCGCGGTCCCGCAGCTGTGCGGAGGTCGCGGCGGCGCCGATCACGATGGCGTCGAAGGTGCGCGCCGCGGCCAGCCCGGCGGGGGAGTCGAGCAGGCGGACGAGCTGGGTGGGCACCAGCGCGGTATACCGAGGACCGTCGACAGTGGACAGTGACGCGGCGGCAGCGGCGAAGTCGTCCGGGCGGAAGCCGTCCCCGGACAGCACCGCCGGGGTGGTGCCCGCCAGCAGCGCGCGGACGAGCACCTGCAGCCCACCGATGTAGTGCGCCGGGGTGGCGAGCAGCCAGTGGCCGGGGCCGCCGAGCCGCGCGTGGGTCGCGGTGGCGGACGTGCGCAGCGCGGACGCCGAGAGCAGCACGCCCTTCGGCGCGCCGGTGGATCCCGACGTCGCGATGATCACGGCGGTGCCGGGCTCGACGGGTTCCTCCGGCGCCATCGCGTCCCGCAGCGCCTTCGCCGATGGGTCCTTCGCGTTCAACGGCAACACCGCCGGCCCGCCGTCGAGCGCGTCGGCCACTGCCCGCGTCAGCTCCGCCACCGACTCGGCCGACCCGTCCAGCCACGCCTCCCGCACACAGCCTCCCAAGCTTCTCGATCGCACCCTACGACCGGCTGCGTTCAGGTCCGTGGGGGCCTCCCCGAGGGACCCAGAGTCCCTCAAGGAGGCCCCCAC
>NZ_JBHYIQ010000183.1:0-10918 GCF_042739895.1 Amycolatopsis sp. NPDC059021 | reverse complement strand
AAAAAACCCGCAAACAAAATCACCCACACCCACAACAACCTAGAACACCCCCCCCCCCCCCCCGCTACTGCTCCGCCCGCCGTGGCTCGGGCACCCGCCCCAGCGGGACCACATACTTCGGCCAGCTCGACAGCTTGTTCAGCAGCCATTCGAGCGGTCCGCGCCCGATCCACTTCCGCCACGCCACCGCGGCGACCACCGCGACCACGCAGAACTCCAGGAAGTGCCACACGCCGAACAGGTCCTGCCCGCTCTCCGGCTCGTCCCAGATCAGCCAGATCACGACGAAGTGCAGGACGTAGGCCGACAGCACGCGGCCCCCGAGGTCGGCCAGCGGCCACAGGACCCGGCTCAGCCACGGCATCACCAGCTGGCACAGGCCGATCACCGCCGCCGCGATCCCGATCGAGATCAGCAGGTCGAACGGGGTGTACGAGGCACCGGTCGGCACCAGCTCCCACGCCCACGTCGTGGTGGGCGGCGTGCCGTGGATCCAGGTGTCGTTGGTCCGGAAGAACTCCACCGGGCTCATCCCGGCCTGGGTCGCGGCGGGCTCCAGTGAGCGGTACACCGCCCGCATGCCACCGAGGACGTCGGTGCCGAGCCACGAACCGAGATAGCCGGCCGTCGCCAGCGCGGACCCGCCGAAGAACAGCCGGCGGCTGACGCGCGGCGAAGCGAGGTTCAGCCTGCCGATGGCCATCCCGGCGAAGACGTAGGCCATCAACGTCAGCGCGGGGAAGGTGCCGGTCAGCACGAGCACCACGAAGACGTGCATGAGCCCGGCGCTGGAGGTGAAGTCCGACCACGAGATGTCGGGCGCGAAGAAGATCAGGTCACGCGGGCGGAACTGCGAGCGCAGCACGAACGAGAGCAGCGGCGCCACCAGCGCAGTGACCACCGCCGCGATGCCGAGCGTCCGCGCGCCGAACCGCAGCCACGGGATCGCGAGCAGGAAACTGGCGCCGTAGTAGGCGAGGATCACCATGTACCCGGTGTCCAGCCCGGCGATGAACAGCCCCAGCGCGACCAGCAACGGCGCGCGCGTGGCCAGCCGCAGCGCGACCTGAGTGCGGGAACGACCCGTCTTCGGCCGCGTCCCGCCGGACATCAGCGCGATGGACACCCCGGCGAGCACGGCGAACAACGCGGCCGAATGCCCTTCGAACGGCTTGAAGAGCACCGCGAACCCACCGTCGTTGGGGTTCGGCCCGATGTGCACCGCGTACATGCCGAGGACGGCGAGGCCACGGGCGACGTCCACGCCGGTGAGCCGGCCGGCCGGTCCGCCACGGGGGGCGCGACCGGCCGGTTCGAGGAATTCCCGGTTCCGGGAGGGAACCGTCCGCACCACAGTGACGCCGTCCACCTTCTCTCTCGGCTCGTCCCCGCCGTCCCCTCCGAAGAGGGTGACGATCAAGCCTGAGAGCTAGCTGAGATCAGGCGGTGACGCCCCAGTGAACGAGAACGTCAGTCCGCGACGCCGAAGCCGACCTTGCGCACGTCGGACGGCGCGATCTCGACATAGGCGATCCGGTCGGACGGCACGATGTACTTGCGGCCCTTCTCGTCGTTGAGGCGGAAGAGCCCGTCCCCTGCAGTCAGGGCCTCGGCGACCAGCTTCTCCACCTCTTCGGGAGACTGGCCACTGGACACCACCAGCTCGCGCGGGGTGTCCTTGATGCCGATCTTGACCTCCACGTGGGACCTCCGCTGGAAATTCGTAAGGGATATACCCGGCAAGGCTAACCGAACCGCGTCCTCGCGGTGCCGCGCGTCCACCCGGAACGGCGCGGCCGAGTACTGGTACCGCACCGCGTCAGCCCAGGCCGAGCGCCTGCATGCGCTTGGTATGCCCCTGCTGTAACCGGCGGAACAACGCGGCGATTCCCGACAGGTCACCGGAGCCGCTGATGATCAGCTCGGCGAGTCCGTCCCGTTCGGCGACGACGTACTGCGCCTGCGTGAGCGCCTCGCCGAGCAGCCGCCGCCCCCACAGCGCGAGCTTGTCCCGCGTCTTCGGGTCGGCCTCGATCCCGGCGGCGACTTCGCGCTCGGCGAACGCCGAATGCCCGGTGTCGGCCAGCACGGTCAGCACGAGGTCCTTGGTCTCCGGGTCGAGCCAGTGCGCGATCTCGCGGTAGAGGTCGGCGGCGAGGCCGTCCCCGACGTAGGCCTTCACGAGCGATTCGAGCCACGACTTGGGCGGCGTCGAGGCGTGCCAGTCGTCGATGTGGTCGACGAACGGCGTCATCGCGTCTTCGATGGCGACACCGTGCGCGGACAGATGCGCCGACAGCAGGTCGTAGTGACCGATTTCGGCGGCCGCCATGGCCGCCAGCTTGGCCCGGCCGGCCAGCGTCGGGGCGCTGCGCGCGTCCTCCGCCATCCGGTCGAACGCGGAAAGTTCGAGATAGGCGATCACGCCGAGGAGGTCGACGACGCCTTCGCTGATCTGTTTGGCCTCGGTCACGGCGACGAGGGTATCGCCGACGGGGCTCCGGGCGCCGCGAAGAGACCGATCCCACGTCGGCTCGCCGCGGCGGGTACTGTTGTAAAACTGCTGACCAGGTATGCTGGCAGCGATATCGACTAGACTTCCGCACACCGATGCGGCGTCCCCGCCACGACGCGGCCCCGAGGCCGACGGCGGCCGGGCGCTCTCACGAGCGGGAACGGCGAGCCGGGTGGTACGTCCACTCGAGCCGCCAGGGAAAAGGTGAATCCCAGGGTTCATCGACGTACTGAAATGTGCGTGCACGCCTCTAGCGGCATTCCCGTGCAGGACCGGCTCCGGCGCCGAACGCGCGGAGCGAGCCGCGTTTCGCATGGTCGAGTGTCGAACGGACTTCAGGGCTGTGCGCGCTGGTCACGAGAGAGGCGATCACCCTGACCGCACAGAAATCCACAACCGAAGACGTCCCCGCCGCAGTCGCGCTGGAGCACAGCGAGACCGGCCCCGCCGCGCTCGACACGTCGCATCCGCTTCAGGCGGGCGCCCCGGTCGAGCCGGAGGCCCCGACCTTCGCGTCGTTCGGCGTCAAGCCGGAGATCGTGAAGGCGCTGGGCGAGGCGGGCATCGAGCGCACCTTCGCGATCCAGGCGCTCACGCTGCCGCTCGCCATGGCGGGCGACGACCTGATCGGCCAAGCCCGCACCGGTATGGGCAAGACGCTGGGCTTCGGCGTCCCGCTGCTGCACCGCGTACAGGTCCCGGGCGACGGCACCCCGCAGGTGCTGGTCGTCGTCCCGACCCGCGAGCTGTGCATCCAGGTCGCGAACGACCTCAAGGGCGCCGGCAAGCACCTCGGCATCCGCACGCTGGCCATCTACGGCGGCCGCCCGTACGAGCCGCAGATCGCGGCGCTGCGCAAGGGCGTCGACGTCGTCATCGGCACGCCCGGCCGCCTGCTGGACCTGGCCGAGCAGCAGCACCTGGTGCTGGGCAAGGTCCGCGGCCTGGTGCTCGACGAGGCCGACGAGATGCTCGACCTCGGCTTCCTGCCCGACATCGAGCGCATCCTGCGGATGGTCCCGGACGAGCGGCAGACGATGCTGTTCTCGGCGACCATGCCCGGCCCGATCATCACGCTGGCGCGGACGTTCCTGCGGCAGCCGACGCACATCCGCGCCGAGGAGAACGACGCCGGCGCGGTCCACGAACGCACCACCCAGTTCGTCTACCGGGCGCACTCGATGGACAAGCCCGAGGTCATCGCCCGCATCCTGCAGGCGGCCGACCGCGGCCTCACGATGATCTTCAGCCGCACCAAGCGCACCGCGCAGAAAGTGGCCGACGACCTGGTCGAGCGCGGGTTCGCCGCGGCGGCGGTGCACGGCGACCTCGGCCAGGGCGCCCGTGAGCAGGCGCTGCGCGCGTTCCGCTCCGGCAAGGTCGACGTGCTGGTCGCCACCGACGTCGCCGCCCGCGGCATCGACATCGACGACGTCACGCACGTGATCAACTACCAGTGCCCGGAGGACGAGAAGACCTACGTCCACCGGATCGGCCGGACCGGCCGCGCCGGGCGCACCGGCGTCGCGGTCACCCTCGTCGACTGGGACGAGGAGCCGCGCTGGAAGCTGATCTCCGACACCCTCGGCCTCGACAAGCCGGAGCCGGTGGAGACGTACTCGTCGTCGAAGCACCTGTTCGAGGACCTGGGCATCCCCGAGGGCACCACCGGCAGGCTGCCGCTGGCCAAGCGCACCCGCGCGGGCCTGGCCGCCGAGGAGGAAGAGGACCTGGGCGGCAAGCGCCGCGGGCCGCGCGGCCGGGGCCGCGACACCGTCTCGGAGGACGCTCCGCGCAAGCGCACCCGCGCCCCGCGCAAGCGGACCAGGGGCGGCGCCCGCGCGGCCGAGGCGGTCGAAGCCGCGGACGCCGCGAAGGCCGAGGGCGGCACCGACACGGTGTCCGCCGAGTCCGGCGAGAGCACGCGTGCCCGCACGCGGCGGCGTACCCGGGGCGGCGCGAAGCCGAATCCGGAGGCCACCGGCCCCGTGGAGAAGGACGCCGGCGAGAACGCCGAACGTCCCGCGCGGCGTCGTCGTCGGCGGAGGCCTGCCACTACGGCCAACACGTCTGATACACCTGCGTCGGCAGACTGACAGCGATACCGCCGACAGTGGGGAGTCAGGTCCGTGAGCGAGCGCCCGGACGGCGCGCCGGAGCACGATCCGGCGCCCGCCTACGGTGACGAGGATGTGCTGACGCCGTCCGAGCCCGAGAACACTCCGAAGCACCAGGCGCCCGCCCTGGCACGGCGTTCCCCGTGGAATCGCCGCCGGGACAAGCTGATCGCGGCCGCGATCGTCATCGTCGTCGCGGCCGCCGGTCTGGTCGTGGCGGTGACCAGCGACAGCGCGGCGACCGACCGCTCCACCGCCGCGCCTCCGCCGGCACTGCCGAAGGCACCCGCCGCGGTACCCGGGTCGCTCACCGAGCTGTGGCAGGCTCGCAGCGGCGCGACCCCGGTGCCGGTGGGCGAGGCCAACACCGTCGTCACCGCGGACGGCAGCGCGGTGGACGGCCGTGATCCGCTGACCGGGCAGGTGCGCTGGCACTACACGCGGACGAACCTGTCGCTGTGCACCGCCGGGGCGGCGTGGGGCCGGGTGAACGCGGTGTTCAGCAAGACGCTGGGCTGCAGCGAGGTCACCCAGCTCGACCCCGCGACCGGGCGGATCACCGCGCAGCGCAACGGCGACGCCGAACTCGGCACACAGCTGGTCAGCGACGGCTCGCACGTCACCACGACCGGCAAGAAGCTGCTCAACACCTGGCGCGACGACCTGGTCAAGGACATGGAGTACGGCCAGGTCGCGGCCATGGTCAACCACGACAAGCAGCCCCGCGTCGGCTGCACCTACGGCACCGTGGCGGCCGCCGCGAGCAAGATCGGCGTCATCGAGCGCTGCCCCGGCGACCCCGCCGACCGCCTCACCGTCTACAAAGCGAAGGCCGAGCACGAGGACGAGCCGCAGACCACCTACAGCGTGGTCGTCGCCGGGAAGCGCGCACGGCTGGTGGCGATGTCCGGCGACTACGCCGCCGTCGCGCTGCCCGACCAGAAACTGCTGGTCATCTACGGCCCGGACGGCACCCAGCGCACCGCGTACCCGCTGGACCTGCCCGCGGGCGACCTCGCGCAGGACCCGCCCGGCGGCGTCGAGCAGACCACCCGCACGGCCGAGGCGCTGTACTGGTTCACCGGTTCGAAGACCATCGCGCTGTCCCGCGACGACCTCGCCCCGCGCTGGTCACTGGACGGCACCCGCGGGCCCGGGGTCACCTACGCGAGCCAGCTGGTCGTGCCCATCAAGGGCGGCCTCGCCGTGCTGAACGAGGCCAACGGCTCGACGATCCGGACCGTCGGCGTCGACCGCCGCGGCTACACCGGCCCGGTGCGGCTCACCGCCCTCGGCCCCGTGCTGCTGGAACAACGCGGCGACCTGCTCGCCGCCCTGCGCTAGTTCCGCTTTTCCTCGCCTTTCGCGGGTTCCCTAACGCCCCGATGCGGCGTTGGCTTTGCTGGTGGATGGTGCCGTGAAGGCCTCCTTCACGGCGTTGAGCGCTGTGAAGGAGGCCTTCACAGCATTTGGCGGGCCCGGAGATGTGCCGCGAACGCTCCGTTCGGGACGCTCACCGTCACCAACGCTCCGTTCGGGACACAGGCTCGGGCCGGGACGGTGCCGGGAATGGGACATTCGCGGCGTTGAACGTCGGCAATGCTCCATTCGCGACACCGCAGACCCGCACGGCCGCCGAGGGCAAGCACCGCGACGAGGTCTTGAGCCCCTGGGAACGAGAGCGAGGGACCTTTGCTCTCACTTGGTTAGCATTGCTCAGCAAACGATAGCAAAGGTCCCTTGCTCTCGTTGCCCAGGTGAGAGGGCCGGGCGGGGTCAGTTGAGCCAGAAGAGGATGAGCGTGGCGACGGCGAAGGCCAGGACGCCGAGGCCCGCGAGACCGGCGACGAGCCCGTTGCGGCGATCGGCCACCCGCTGGCCCAGCAGCGCGAGTACGGCGGCGACGGGATGGCCGATCAGCATCGGCACGGCCGGACCGGGCGCGCCGGTGAACAGGCAGACACCCGCGACGGCCAGCACGCCGAGCGCGAGCACCACGAGCCCGGCCGCGAGCGAGCCGGTGAGCCCACGCCACCAGCGGCCGGATTCCCTGCCACGGCCGCCATCGCCACCGGCGACAGAGCCAGCGGCACCACCGGCGTCCTCAGCGTCGTCTCGCGGCGACGGCTCTGCCCGTGGAGATTCCGTCTCCGGGCCGACGGGCAGCGGCGCGCTCGTCAGTTCCTCGGTGTCGGGGGACGCCACGTTCTCGTCTGTCCAATCCTGGTCGGTTCGGGGAAAGCCGGGTCAGGGGGCAAGCAGATCCCACGGCTGCGCGGCGGGAGCCGCTTCCTGGCCCACGGCGCAGCTGGGCCGGAAATCGCACCACGCACAGCGCCGATCGGGGCGCGCGGGGAACAGGACATCGCCGTCTCCGCCCGCGTCCAGGGTATCCGTCGCGAGCCGCAGATCCCCGGCAGTCTCCCCGGCGCGTTCCAGGTGCCGGCGCAGGCTCTCCCCGGTGTGCTCGGCGGCCGCGACCGTCCCCGTCGGCAGGTGATGCAGCTCGACCTTGGTGCACGGCATCCGCAACGTCCGCGACGCGGCGACCGCGTACATCGCCAGCGCCTGCGACGCGCGCGCCTCGTACTCGTCGGGCTCACGACGCCCGGTCTTGTAGTCGACGATCACCAGCTCACCGCCGCGCTGATCGATCCGGTCCGCGCGGCCCTCGATGATCATCGTCGGCCTGCTGCTGCCCTCTTCGGTGCTCACCGGCGCGGAAACCCAGCGCTCCAGGCCGATCGGGTCATCACTGACGTCGTGATCCTCGACGTACTCGGCGACCCAGCCCTTCGCCCGCGCGCGATACCGCGCGGCCTGCTCCTGATCGGCGAAGCCCGCGTCCTTCCACTGCTCGGCGACCAGCGCGACCGCGCGCTGCGGCGTCCGCTTCGCCACCGGCAGGTCGAACAACGCCCGCAACGCGTTGTGCACCACCGCGCCCAGGGTGCTGTGCGCCCACGGACCGGTGCGCTGCGGTGTCGGCCGCTCCAGGTACGTCATCCGGTAGCGGCGCGGACAGTCCTCGAACGTCGCCAGCCGCGCCGGGGACACCTTGGTCAGCCGTTGCGGCTGCTCGACACCGAAATCGAAACCCAGTTGCTCTTTCACGCCACCCCATTCGCTCCGACCGGTGTCCACGCTACGCACCACCACCGACACTTTCCGGCGCGGGTGCGCCAGGAGTCAGCCGCCTGCGATGAACCCGCGGACCGAATTCGCGACCAGTTCGACGGCGATCGCGGCGAGCAGCAGGCCCGCCACCTTCGCCAGCAGCGTGATGCCGCTTTCCTTGATGAGCCGGATGACCACGCCGGAGTAACGCATGCAGGTGTAGAGCACGAAGTGCACGGCGACGATCGCCAGTGCCAGCGCGACGTAGGCGCCCACGTGCCCGTCGGCCTGCCGCACGAAGACGATGGTCGCGGCGATCGCACCCGGCCCCGCCAGCAGCGGCGTGCCCAGCGGCACGAGCGCGACGTTGACGTCTTCGACGGCCTCGGGTTCCTGATTGCTCTTGCTGCTCAACAACTGCAGCGCGATCAGCAGCAGGAGCAGGCCGCCCGCGCCCTGCAGCGCCGGGATGCCGATGCCGAGGTACGACAGGATCGCCTGCCCCGCCACCGCGAAGAGCGAAATCACCAGCAGCGAGACGAGGACCGCCTGCCGCGCGGCCCGCGCACGGACCGCCATCGGCTTGCGGCCGACGAGGCTCAGGAACACCGGCACCGTGCCGGGCGGGTCCATGATGACGATCAACGTGATCGTCGCGCTCATGAACAGTTTCGCGTCGAAGAAGCTCGCCACGTTCACGTCAGCCCGCCACGACCGTGGCACCGGTCGCTCTCGCCACCAGATCCTCCAGCTGAATCGGATCGGTGGTCTCCTGGCCGAGCGCGATCGTCTTGTTCGTGCCGTGGTAATCGCTCGATCCGGTGCGCACCAGGCCCAGCTCCCCCGCCAGCCCGAACAACTGCTTGCGAGCGCGGTCGTCGTGGTTCGGATGGTCGACCTCGACCCCGGTGAGGCCGCGCGCCGCGAGTGTCGCCACGGCCTCCTCGTCGATCGTCCAGCCGCGGGTGTGCGCGAACGGATGCGCGACGACCGTGACGCCGCCCGCCGCCGCGATCATGTCGATCGCGTCCTCGACGGGCGTGTCGTGCCGGGCCAGGTAGTAGCCGCGGCCGGCGCCCAGGTACTCCGCGAACGCCTGGTCGACGCTGGTGACCAGGCCGGCGCGCACCAGCGCCTGCGCCAGATGCGGGCGCCCGGCGGGCACGTCAGGGGGCAGCTGCCCGAAGATCTCGTCGGCGTCGACCGGCAGACCGTCGGCGGCCATGCGCTCGGCCATCACCCGCAGCCGCATCCGCCGCTCGGCACGCAGCCGCGTCTGCTCGGCGACCAGCGCGGGCGCGGTCGGGTCGAAGAGGTAGGCCAGCAGGTGCACACTGATCTCGCGCCCCGTCCCCGGCTCGGCCCAGATCGTGGAGAGTTCCGCGCCCGGCACGAGTTTCAGCCCCGGCGGGACAGCGGCGGCGGCCTCGGCCCAGCCCGCCGTGGTGTCGTGATCGGTGATCGCGACGACGTCGAGGCCGGACCGCACGGCGGCCGCGACCAGCTCGGCCGGGGTGTCGGTACCGTCGGAGGCGGTGGAGTGGGCGTGCAGATCGATGCGCATCGGGTCCATTCTTGACGATGCGCTAAGTCACAGCGACTCCGGGCAGCCCAGCCCGAAGCACGCTTGAGCGCTGAGGGCGCCTCGGCTCAGCCGACCGCCTTCTTCCCTCGTGCGGCGCGCTGCGCCTTGATCATGGAGAAGCGCTCGGCCTGCTTCTGCTTGTCCCCGAAGACCAGCTCGGAGATCGTGTCGTAGAACTCCTCCGGCCGCGGGAGGTAGTCGATCCGGTTCAGCGCCTGGATCTGACCGGCGGACTCGACGATCATCGTGCCGTAGCCCATCATGCGGCCGTTCCAGGTGCGTTCGTAGGTGAGGTCGGTGACCTTGCTGATCGGCATCATCAGCACCTTCGTGGTGAACACCCCGGTCGTCATGACGAACCGTTTGTCGGTGACCACCAGCCGCTCGACCCACCACTCCATCACCACGTAGGCGAAGCGGAGGACGACGAGCAGGGCGACGTACCAGAGGATGTTCTGCACCACCCACAGCGACGGCGGCAGCAGATACGACACCAGCACGCAGATGGCCAGCAACGCGGCCGCCTCGAAGGTGTCCCAGGTCAGCACGGCCCAATGGCGGCGGATCCGGATGACCCGCCGCTCGGTGTCGAGGAGGTACTCGTCGGGGTCGCGTGGGGCGAACATGCGTCGAGGGTATCCGCCGACTAGCCCTTGAAGACGTTGCTGACGAAGGTAATCACCGATTCGGCAGAGCTGCGGAGGAAGTCGATGATGTTGCCGACGAGACCTGCGGCCTGGCCGGGCTGTGCGATCACGAAGAACAACACAAGCGCGACACCTGCGAGAATCGCAATCTTTTTCACGTTCACCGCGATCAATCCCGTCTCTTACGGCGACAACCGGTCTGACAAAATCCTGACGTTCTACGTTGTACCGCACTGAACACCCACACGGGAGGAAAGTCCCGCGCTTGGGTCAGTGGGCCGTCGGAAGTGTACCGCACGGCTACTCTCCGTGTACAGAAGCAGCCTGGAGCTGGGAATTCGCGGCTAGGCTGCCGGATATGAGCGACTCTCCGCACGGTTCGATCCGCTCCGTCGGCGCGATCCTGCACGACGATCAGGGCAGGTTGCTGCTGGTCCAGCGCGCACACGAGCCGAGCGCGGGACTGTGGACGCTGCCCGGCGGAAAAGTGGAGGCGGGCGAGACGGACGAGCAAGCCCTGGTGCGGGAGCTGCGGGAAGAAACCAGTCTCGACGTCACTCTGCGTACCCATGTCGGCTCGGTGGTCAGAGGCCGCTACGACATCCACGACTACGCCTGCAAGATCATCGGCGGGACCCTCGAACCCGGCGACGATGCCGCCGACGCCCGCTGGGTCGACGCCGCCGAACTCGCGTCACTCGATGCCGCGAACCAGCTCACCGAAGCCCTTTTCGTCACCTTGCGTGATTGGGGTGTTCTTCCTCGCAGTTGACCGCGATCGTCCACGACGTGGGAGCAGGGGACCTTTGCTATCGCTTCCGAGCATGCCAACGATTAGCGTGCTAACCAACGCGAGCAAAGGTCCCTTGCTCCCCTTCCCCAGGTCGGGACCGGGGCCGGAAGTGCCGTTAAGGCCACCTTGCGGGCGTCTGACGCC
>NZ_JBHYIQ010000182.1:9720-11117 GCF_042739895.1 Amycolatopsis sp. NPDC059021 | reverse complement strand
ACACCTCGTTTCCCAGCGCCCCCCCCTCGCCCCCGCTAACCCATCTGACCCGCCTGCCCGGGCCGTCCCCCACCCCCCACAGCCGCACCAGCAGATCACGCACCGGCGCGAAGACCTCGTCCGGGAACTCCGGGGTGGGCACGCCGACGCTCGTCGCCAGATCGTCGGCGTGCACCACGATCTCCAGCATCCGGGTGAGCAGGAAGTCGTTCCTGCGCAATGCCCAGCCCTGCCACGGGATGTACACGGTCTCCCCCGCCCCGCCACCGCTGAGCAGACTTCGTACCGTCTCCAGCGCGCCGGCGACGCGCTCTTGGAGCGCCACCGCGCCCAGCTCGGCCTCGGCGTCGTCGGTGCCGCGGTCGTTGGCCGGGTCGTCCAGGGAAGCCGAAGTGACCCAGGCGGCCCGGTGGTAGTGCGCGTCCACCGAGTCCAGCGGCGGGACGTCGGCAGGCACCGGCAGCAACTCCGCGGCCCGCACCGTCTGCCGTCCGAAGTGACACGCCAGCGCCCCGACCGACAGCTTCGGCAGCACACTCGGCCGCTGCCATTGTTCGATGACCTCGGCTCGCCGGATCAGGTCGAGAGCGATAGCCCCCGCCGTGGGGAACACTGCGTCCAGGTGATCTGCTCGGGTGCGCATCCGGCCAGTCTGTCAGGCCTTTCCTTGTCGCCCCAAGGCGTCTTCGCCCCGGCCCGCGGGCGGATCGCCGGGCGAGGGTGTCTCCGGCTGCCGTTCGGCCTCGATCCGGATCTCGATGTTCGTCTTGTGGGCGATCGGGTCCCAGATCTCCTCGAACGGCGCCATCAGGGACTGGCCGCTGCCACAGCGGCGGGCACGGACCGCGTACCACGCGAACCCGGCCAGGAACAGGGGCAGGCTCAGGAACGCGGCCGCGGGTGCCAGGAACTCCATGCGCCCGACGATACAGTAACGTCGTGTTTCCAGAAACACTCTGTTACCGAATGGACGGGCGATGAACCGGCTGACACGGGCCGAGCAGCAGCGACGCACCCACGAACACCTGCTGGAGGCCGGACGGCAGGTGTTCCTGCGACGCGGCTTCCTGGCGGCGACCGTCGAGGAGATCGCGGCCGACGCCGGTTACACCCGAGGCGCCGTCTACAAGCATTTCGGCGGCAAGGAAGGACTGTGGCTGACGCTCATCGAAGCCGACGCCGGCACTCATCTCCGGGGACTACGGAAAATCCTCGCCCGCGCCACCACCCGCGACGAGCTGATCGCGGCCCTGACACCCGCCGACGCGACAGGCAAGGACGCGGCGAAGTGGAGGGGGGGGGGGCGCCGCCGGCGCGGCGCGGCCGCGCGCGCCCCCCCCACCCCCCCCCCCCCCCCCCCCCCCCCCCCCCCCGCCACCGCCCCCCCCGCGCGCCCC
>NZ_JBHYIQ010000182.1:7448-9710 GCF_042739895.1 Amycolatopsis sp. NPDC059021 | reverse complement strand
CCACACCCACTCCCGCGGCGCTCGCGCCCGCCGCCCCCCGCGCAGGCCCCGCCGCCCCCGGCCCCGCAACCCGAAACCGCCGCCCGCGTCGCCGCCATCCAGCAGCGTCACGACGACGAGGTCGTCGCCCTGCTCGACGAGCACTCCCGGCGGCTGCGCCTCGAACCCGCGATGCCGCTGCACCAAGCCGTCGTCATGCTCGGCGCGCTGGGGATCGGCCTCGCCCTGCGTCAGACGGTCGCCCCGGCGGCCGACCCCGCCGCCATCCTCAGCCATGTGCTGGACACGGTCTTCCCGCCACCCGAGCACCGCTGAGCGTGGGCGGCGGGTGCGGCTCGGGTGACGTTTCCATTTCACTCGATCGGGTCACGCTCCACTTCGGACCGACACCGTCCGGCAGCCCGGAATCCCCCGGCGAAGGCCGCGCGCGTTACCCGGAGGGAGACGCTCAAACCTCCACTTTCCGGTGTCCCCCACCGGCACACCGGACGGTTGCCGCGATCACCGGCGCGTCCGAAGGTGGTGGTACCGAAGAAAGTTCGTACTACCACCGGAGAAAGGACGCAAGATGGCCAGCACCTTGTCACCCCAGCAGCTGTTGGACAGCGCCGTGGTCGATCCCGAAGGCAACAAGATCGGCAAGGTGGGAAACGTCTACCTCGCCGACGCGACGCGGCAACCCGAATGGATCACGGTGCGGACCGGGCTGTTCGGCACCAAGGAGAGCTTCGTGCCGCTGCAGGGCGCGAACATGGAGCGCGACGGCGTCCACGTGAACGTCGCGAAGGACCAGGTTTCCGAGGCCCCGCGCATCGATGCCGACGGCAGGCTCTCGATGGACGAGAGCGCCGAACTCTACCGGCACTACGGCATGCCGGTGCCTCGCACGGCTCCCGACGCCGGCATCGGTCGCGGCCCGGCGGGCTCGGGACAGGGCGGCCGCGCGGGCGGGCGGCCCGAGGACCGGGGCAAGGCCGCGAAGAGCGGCAAGGGTACCCCCGACGCCGAGATGATCCGTTCGGAGGAGCAGCTCAACGTCGGTACCGAGCAGGTCGAGACGGGCCACGTCCGCCTCCGCAAGTATGTCGTCACCGAGGAACAGCAAGTCACGGTCCCGGTGCGGCACGAAGAGGTCCGGATCGAACGCGAGCCGATCACCGACGGCTCCGCCCGCCCCGGGGACGAGCTCGGCGAGCAGGAGCAGGACATCGCGCTGCACGCCGAAAAACCGGTGGTGCGCAAGGAAACCCGTCCTGTCGAACGACTCCGCGCGAGCACCGAGACGGTCACCGAGGACCAGACCGTCACCGGTGAGGTGCGCAAGGAACAGTTCGACGTCCAGGACGACAGCACGAAGAAGCGCCGCAAATCCTGACACCGCCGCGGGCCGCGCCGTGTCCTCTTCGGACGGTGCGGCCCGCGCCCGGCCCTCGTTACCGGGACTCGGACACGGTGGCCCGCTGTTCGCCCGCGGTGAGCGCGGCGATCAGGATCTGGGCGACGTCCTCACCCTTCGCGCCGGCGAGCATCTTCCCGAGTTCGGCGCCCTGGATGGCGATCTCGGTGCTGCGAGGGAACATCACCCGCTCGTACTCGGCGAGCGCGGCTTCGACGTCACCGGGGTGTGCGGCGAGGGCCTGGCCGAGATCGGCGCCGTCGAGCATGGCCAGGTTGGCGCCTTCGCCGTTCGGAGCGGTGAGGTGCGCGGCGTCGCCGATCAGGGTCACGCCCGGCACCCGATCCCACCGGTGTTCGATCGGCAAGGCGTAGTGCGGGCGCAGGATCAGCGGTGTGTCGCCGTCGGTGATCAGCGCGGTGAGTTCCGGTGCCCAGCCCGCGAATTCCCGCGCGATCCGTGCGGCGGCCGCGGCGGGATCGGTGAAATCGATGGCGGCAAACCATTCCTGAGACCTGACGAGCGTCACGTAGGTGTGCAGGGTGTCGCCCTTTTCCCGGTGCGCATGGATTCCCTCGCCCCGCGATGGCGCGCCCATCGACCCGCCGCCGACCACCTTCGCGGTGGCCGGATGCCGGGTGTCCGCCTCGTACAGATAGGTCTCGACGAACGACGTGCCGGTGTACTCGGGTACCGCGCCGGACAGCAGCGGCCGCACCTTCGACCAAGCCCCGTCGGCGCCGACCAGGAGACTCGTGACCACGGTCGTGGGGGGGGGGGGCCGGGGCCCCAAGAAGCTGCCCGCGCCGCCCCGCCACCCACCCGGCCGCCCACCGACCCGAGCCGAGGGCCGGAGCCCGGGCCCG
>NZ_JBHYIQ010000182.1:0-7438 GCF_042739895.1 Amycolatopsis sp. NPDC059021 | reverse complement strand
ACGGGGAGCCGCCCCGGGGGGGGGGGGCGCCCCCCGCCCCCCCCCCCCGCCCGCCCCCCCCCCCCCCCACGGACACCGCCGACCTTGTGTCCCCAGTGGACAGTGCCGGCCGGGAGCGAGTCGAGCAGCAGCTGCCGCAGCTCACCGCGCTGCACCTCGGGACGCCCGCCCGTGCCGTCGTCGGGCCTGTCGAACAAGACGGTGCCGTCGCGGTCGAGGATCCGCAGTTGCTGGCGGCCCTCCAGGATCAGGGCACGGAACTCGTCCATCAGCTCCGCGGCCTCGACGGCGATTTGGCCGTTGTAGTCGTGGATGTCGAGCATCCCGCCCTGCGCCCGCGCGGCAGGCGAGGGCTCGGCCTCGTAGACCGTCGCCGGGATTCCGTTGACGTGCAGGACGCGGGCGAGCGTGAGGCCGCCGAGTCCGGCGCCGACGATCGTGACAGGTTCCTGTGCCATGCCGTTTCCTCTCCGTGCTGTTTCGCGGTGACACGGAAAGACTGACGCGAACCGCTGGCACGAAACGCACACAGCGCTGGCACGGGCCTGATATCCGGTATCAGGGAAGCGGCCGGGCTTTCAGCCACAGGAACAGCGGGAACCTGGCCCAGTGCTCCAGGTGCTGCCGCCCGTCGCGGATGTCCGCGGCGGGCTCCTTGACCGACGTGATCGCGAGACCGGCGGACTCCAGCGCGGCGGCGTAGGCTTCGAGCGGCTGAGCCCACCCGGCGAACTTCATGGTCAGCCCGCGATCCTCGACCTTCGTCTCGAAGCGGCGCCGATCGAAGTACGTCACCTGGTCCTTGACGAGTTCGAGGTCCGCCAGCGGATGCACGACGGAGACGAACAAGGTCCCGTCCTCGCGCAGCACCCGTTTCATTTCCTTGACCGCGGCGGGCACATCCGCCACGTCCATCAGCATGTTGTAGGACACGACCAGCGCGAAACGCCCGTCCTCGAACGGCAGCTCGCCGGCGGACGCGACGACGTAGTCCTGCGCGGACCGTTCCTGTTCCGCGGCGGCGAGCAGTTCGGCGACGGGATCGACCGCCGTCACCGTGTAACCGCAGGAGGTCAGTACGCGGGAAACCCGCCCCTCACCGCAGCCGACGTCGAGCGCGTCACCGCTTCCCGTGCCGAGGTACTCCTTCAGCGCGTCGCGATAGGCCCAGAAGGCGTCGTGGTCCGGCTCCCGCGCCCAGGTCACCCATTCCGCGGCGACGCGAGCCCAATGTTCCTTGTCACCAAGCGTTTTCTCCAAGAAACCTCCTCGGTCGAACACCGGCCGGGGCCCCGCTCGCTACCAGGGAAGCGGCGTCTCGGCGACCAGGTCCTCCGGAGCGGACAGCCGCCAGGCCTCGTAGACCAGCTCGGACAGTTCGTCGATCTCGATCCCGGCGAGGTGGACCACCACCCAGCCGAACCCGCCCGCGGTGAACTGCTCCTCGAAGACGTCCGGCCGCTCGGACACCAGCGCCCGCTGCTCGGAGATCGTCTGCTTCAGGCCGACGGTCTCCGTCCGCGGCCAGTAGTACCCGAACCGCTTGCCGCGCACGCTGAACGACGTGTAGTCGCGGCCCTTCCCACGCTCCACGTCGGCCAGCGCGTCCACCAGCCGCTGGAACTCACCACTTCGCACACTCACCGAGGCCCCCAAATCGACGCGTCCCAGCCTAGCGCCGCCGAAATCGATGGACGGCGGGGGCGGCCGCGGCCAGAGTGGACGGCATGAAGCAGGAGGAGATCTGGGACGCCGACATCGCCAACCGCTACGACACACCGGGCACCGGGATGTTCGCCCCCGAGGTACTGGGGCCGACCGTGGACCGCCTCGCCGAACTCGCGGGTGAGGGCCCCGCGCTCGAATTCGCCATCGGCACCGGCCGGGTGGCCGTCCCGCTGGCCGGGCGAGGAGTGTCCGTCACCGGCATCGAGTTGTCCCGTCCGATGCTCGAGAGGCTCCGCACCAAGGCGGACGAGAAGACGATCCCCGTGATCACCGGGGACATGGCCACCGCCACCGCCCCGGGGAAGTACACGCTCGTCTACCTGGTCTACAACACGATCTCCAACCTGCTCACCCAGGCCGAGCAGGTCGCCTGCTTCCGCAACGCCGCCCGCCATCTCGTGCCGGGCGGCCGGTTCGTGATCGAGCTCGGCGTCCCCGACCTGCGGAAGCTCCCGCCGGGCCAGGACGCCGTGGTCTTCCACTCCGAACCCGGCTATCTCGGCGTGGACACCTACGACGTCCTGCACCAGCATCTCGTCTCGCACCACGTCGAGTTCGACGGGAAGACCAGGCAGGCACGCGTCTCCCACAGCCCGCACCGCTACGTCTGGCCCGCCGAACTCGACCTCATGGGCCAGCTGGCCGGGTTCGAGCTGGAGAGCAGGCACGCGGATTGGTCCGGGGCCGAGTTCACCGGCGACTCCCAGTCCCATGTCTCCGTCTACCGCACCGCCGTATAGGTCGTTATACAACAGTGGAGCCGGGGTCGGCGAGCCGCTGCTGCGCCGGCGTGGTGGCGCGGATGATCGCGGAGTGCAGCTTGTCGCCGACGGCGTGGGTGACCTGGACATCGATCCCGATCAACCCGGCGGCACTCAGGAGAGCGCGGTAGTCGGTGACGGTGAGGGCCCCGGCGAGGCATTCGACCTTGTCGGCGCGCTGGGCGCGTTCGGTGCCGGTGAGAGTGTCGTCGGCGATGATGTCGGTGATGCCGAGCCGTCCGCCGGGCCGCAGGACTCGGGCGATTTCGGCGAAAACGGCGGGCTTGTCGGCCGACAACGCGATGACGCAGTTGGAGATCACCACGTCGACGGACTGGTCCGGGAGCGGGATGTTCTCGATAGCACCTTTGCGGAACTCGGCGTTGGCGATGCCCGCTTCGGCGGCATGGCGGCGGGCGAGGGTGAGCATCTCGTCGGTCATGTCGAGCCCGATGGCCCGCCCGGCCGGCCCGACTCGGCGCGCGGAGAGCAGCACATCGAGCCCGCCGCCGGATCCGAGGTCGAGCACGGTGTCGCCGGGGCGGAGGTCGGCGACGGCGAGCGGGTTGCCACACCCGAGACTGGCCGCCACCGCGTTCTCCGGCACCGCGCCGGCGTCCTCGGCGTAGTGGACCGCGCCGAGCCGGCCGGCGTCGTGCGGGCCGGTGATGAGGCCGGTGCCCTCGCCCGCGAGCGCGCGCCGGGCGGCGGTGGCGTAGCGGTCGTGGACGGCGTCCTGCTGCTCCTGGCGTTCGGTCATGACGCGGCCTCGCAGGCCACGTCGGAGAAGGCGACGGCCTGGCGGCCCATGACGACGTCCGCCGCGGTGGGGAAACAGGACAGGCAGCGCTGGTTGACCCGATACAACCGCGCGGTGCCACGGGCTTCGGCGAGCACGAACCGGGCCTCGGTGAGGATCTTCAGATGCGCCGACACCGTCGACTGCCCGACGGCGACCTGCGCGACCACCTCCCCGACCGTCATCGGAGTCTTGGTGGCGGCCAGCAGGTTGAGGATCTGCACCCTCGTCGGGTCCGCGAGTGCGCGGAACCACCCGGCGTAGGTCTCGGCGGTAGCACGGTCCAGCACGACATCCCTCCTTTATCGTTAATCGACGATAAACGATAAAATGGGCCGTGGCCAGCCTAGGGAAGATTCCAGCGCTGGACGAGGTGCGATACTGCAGACGCGCATGCGCTGTTCGATCCGCGGCCTACCAGCCGCGATCGGGAGCCGTGCGCAACGAGGGAGCCAGGCCGGGCGGCCCAGCCCCCTCGCGCGGTTCCGGTGGGAACCTAGTGCAGGAGCGCGGTCAGCTCGTGCACGAACGCCGTTGCGGCGATCAGGAGTGCGGTAGTTGCTGCTACCGCACTCCTTGCCCGACGGCGTATCCGGCTGCACACGCAGCCGGCATCTGGCCGTGTGGCCATGCGAGTCCTCCCGAATCCGGGATTGTTCCTCCGGTCGTCCAGCCGCGTCCGGCTGGCCGGAGCACGCTCGGCGGGTCTCGCCGCAGTGGCTCCTCAAGGCCTCAGCAGAAGCGTATCCGTCACCCCGGACAGCACAGTGACAACACCCGTGTTGACAGCGGCGAGTTCGCGAGTGTGGAAGATCCCGTGTTGAGCGAGCGTTTGCACTGCTCAGGACGTTGATGTGGCAAATCGTCGCAAACTCAGCGTGCTCCGCACACGGGCCGGTTCCGTCGAAGGCTTAGCCGGGCCCGGGGACCGGAAGTCGCCGTGGGTAGTCAGGTGGCCATCTGACTGACTCTTCGTAGTCGCGTTCGGCATTGCTCGTAACGAGTTCATGCCGGAAGTCGGTTTGGTGCCGGTAGATGTATTCGACGTCGATCTGAGATAAGGAGGACCGCCAAGAATGACGTCAGGCCGAAGCGGGGAGAAGTTCGGCGAGCAGAGCCTGGACGCGGCGGTCGATCTCGTCCCGGATCGGGCGGACGGCGTCGACGCCCTGCCCCGCGGGGTCGTCGAGCCGCCAATCGAGGTAGCGCTTGCCGGGGAAGACGGGGCAGGCGTCGCCGCAGCCCATGGTGATCACGACGTCGGCGGCCTGGACGGCTTCGGTGGTCAGCGGTTTGGGGAACTCCCGGGTCAGGTCGATGCCGAGTTCGTCCATCACCGCCACGACGGCGGGGTTGATGGTGTCGGCGGGCGCGGATCCGGCGGAGCGGACCACAACCTTGCCGCCCGCGTGGTGGTGCAGCAGGGCGGCGGCCATCTGGGAGCGTCCGGCGTTGTGGACGCAGACGAACAGCACTTCCGGGGTGTTCACGCGGGAACCTCCGTGGCAGGAGTGAAGCGGCGCCGGAGCGCGAGAGACACATAGACGAGGGCGACGAGGACGGGGACCTCGATGAGCGGGCCGACGACTCCGGCCAGCGCTTGGCCGCTGGTGGCGCCGAAGGTGGCGATCGCGACGGCGATCGCGAGCTCGAAGTTGTTGCCCGCCGCGGTGAACGCCAGCGTCGTCGTCCGCTCGTACGACAACCCGATCGCCTTGCCCAGCGCGTACGATCCGGCCCACATCAGTCCGAAGTAGACCAACAGCGGCAGCGCGATCCGCGCGACGTCCAGTGGCCGTCCGGTGATCTGATCCCCTTGCAGGGCAAAGAGAATCACGATGGTGAACAGCAGGCCGTAGAGCGCGACCGGCCCGATCTTCGGCAGGAACCGGGTCTCGTACCAGGCACGGCCCTTGCCGCGTTCGCCGAGGCGACGCGTCAGGAACCCGGCCAGCAACGGGATTCCCAAGAAGATCAGCACGCTCTTGGCGATCTGCCACCCGGACACGGCGAGGCCGGTCTGTTCGAGGCCGAGCCAGCCGGGCAGCACCGCGAGGTAGAACCAGCCGAGCACGCCGAACATGATCACCTGGAACACCGAGTTCAGCGCCACCAGGACGGCGGCGGCCTCGCGGTCGCCGCAGGCCAGGTCGTTCCAGATGATCACCATGGCGATACAGCGGGCGAGGCCGACGATGATCAGCCCGGTGCGGTACTCCGGCAGATCGGGCAGCAGCAACCAGGCGAGCGCGAACATCAGCGCCGGGCCGATCACCCAGTTCAGCACCAGCGAGGGCCACAGCAGGCGCCGGTCGGCGGTCACCGTGCCGAGCCGGTCGTAGCGGACCTTCGCCAGCACCGGGTACATCATCACCAGCAACCCGAGCGCGATCGGTAGCGAGATCCCGTCCACCGACACCGCGTTCAGCACCCCGCCGAGGCCGGGGATCCACCGTCCGGCCAGCAATCCGGCCACCATCGCCACGGCGATCCACACCGGCAGCAACCGGTCCACTGTGGACAGCTTGCCCACCACGGCAGCCGAGGTGGTGTCCTGCGTGGCGGTCACGCCGACACCACCTCGGCCGCGTCACCGGGCACCAGCACGGCCGAGAGGCGGGCCAGAACCTCGGGATGCACGCGGTAGTAGACCCAGGTGCCGCGCCGCTCGCCGGTGATCAGCCCGGACTCGCGCAGCACCTTCAGGTGATGGGAGATCGTCGGGCCGGTCAGCTCGAACGCGTCGGTCAGGTCGCACACGCAGGCTTCCCCGCCCGCGTGCGAGGCGATCAGCGACAGCAACCGCAGGCGCACCGGGTCGGCCATCGCCTTGAACAGCCTCGCCAGCTCCACCGCCTGCTCCTCGGAGAGCGGATCCCGCGCCAGCGGGGAGCAGCAGGCGTCCATCGCGACGATCGGCAGTTGCTTCGACATGCCTCTATATTGACAGACTTCTACATAGACGGCAATCTAAGCCTCTCCCTGTTTCGACAATCATCTATCCAAGGAGGATGGGATGTCCCGGGTACAACTCGCCCTGCGTGTCGGTGACCTGGAGGGCTCGATCGCCTTCTACACCAAGCTGTTCGGCACCGAGCCCGCGAAACGACGCCCCGGCTACGCCAACTTCGCCGTCACCGAGCCCGCGCTCAAGCTCGTGCTGCTGGAAGGTGAACCCGGCCAGGCCACCGTCATGGACCACCTCGGCGTCGAAGTCGAATCCACCGACGAGGTCAACGCCGCCAGCCGGCGCCTCACCGGCGAAGGACTCGACACCCTCACCGAAGACGACACCACCTGCTGCTACGCCGTGCAGGACAAGGTCTGGGTCCACGGCCCCGGCCAGGAACCCTGGGAGGTCTACACCGTCAAGGCCGACTCGGCCAGCTTCGGCACCGACAGCACCGCGGCCACCTGCTGTCAGCCCGCAGGCTGCGGCGCCTGAACGAGCATGCTCGCTCCCGAGAGTCGCGGGAGATGAACACGCTGTAACCAATCTGGACTGGCGCCGGGGGGTGATCCCGTACGCTTCCGCAGGGTCGCCACCGGGTCCGGCGACCCACACGAAGAAGCGGCCTCTCGCGAGGTCCTGAGCCAAGGCGGGAGGCCGCTTCTGCGCGTCCGAATCCTTTTAGGACTGTCGGAAACCTGCCGCCTTCAC
This sequence comes from Amycolatopsis sp. NPDC059021, assembly GCF_042739895.1. Lineage (NCBI taxonomy): Bacteria > Bacillati > Actinomycetota > Actinomycetes > Pseudonocardiales > Pseudonocardiaceae > Amycolatopsis > Amycolatopsis sp. NPDC059021. The sequence goes on along the minus strand of NZ_JBHYIQ010000182.1, from coordinate 489 downwards.
GACAGCCAGCAATCCGTTCCAGCCGGAGGCGCCGACCGTGAGCGCTCTTCGATACTGGACGCGCGGGCTGGCGAGAGTATGTCGCGAACGACGCCTTGGGGACGCTGAACGTCCCCAACGGAGCGTTCGAGACATGCCCACCGCGCGGCGGCCGGCCCGTCGATGTCCCCAAGGGCCCCTACAAGACGTTCAACGTCCTCAATGGCCCCTTCAGGACACGAGGCCCCGCCACCACACGTCCCCCAACGGCGCGTTCAGGACATGCGGGGCGGCAGGTGGCGGCGGGGGGTGCCGAGGGACGCCCTTGGTGCATTGGACGCACCGGGAGCGTCCCTCGGTGCGGTGAACGCACCCAGGGCGTCCCTCGGATCGCAGGCGGCTCGAGGATGTCGCGAACGACGCGTTCGGGACGATCAACGTCCCCAACGACCCGTTCGCGACACCAACCCACCGCCCCCCTATCCACCCGTGCCCCCGAGGTGCCGTGTA
>NZ_JBHYIQ010000181.1:0-11204 GCF_042739895.1 Amycolatopsis sp. NPDC059021 | reverse complement strand
CGGACCAGCCAGCACGAACTCGAACACGGTCCCTCCCACCGACGCTGTGTGCCCGACTTCGTACCTCACCCGGGGCCGGGTTCCGCCGCCGGGGCGCGCTTGCGTGACAGGAGTGCACGCGAGGGACTGGTGGTGCCACTGAGGTGGGTTGCGGGCTCTCGCGACGCGATCAGCGCGGCCAGCAGCGTCGTCACCGGAACGGCCGCGACGATCCCCACGCTGCCCGCCAGGGTCCGGATGATCTCCGCGGCGATGTTCTCACTGCCGAGCAGCGCGCCGAGCCCGACGCCCGAGATCGACGACGTCAGCAGCACCGGCAGCGCGGCCCCGGCGTAGGCCATGACCAGGGTGTTGACCGCGGAGCCGACGTGGTCGCGGCCGATCCGCAGCCCGGAGCTGTACAGCTCGCGCCAGGTCAGCGCCGGGTTGGCGCGCCGCAGCTCCCACACCGCGCTGGTCTGGGTGACGGTGACGTCGTCCAGCACGCCGAGCGCGCCGATGACGACGCCCGCGAGCAGCAGCCCGCGCGCGTCGATGCCGTGGCCGAGCGAGCCGATCAGGTTGGAGGTGTCCTCGTCGAGCCCGGTCAGCGACGCGGCGGCGGAGAAGATCGCCGAGAGGACCCCGATGAGCGCGAGGCTGACGAGCGTGCCGAGCACCGCGGCCGAGGTTCTCGCGGACAGCCCGTGGGTCAGGTAGAGCGCGATGAACATGATCGCGCCCGCGCCCGCGATCGCCACCAGCAGCGGATTCTCCCCGGCGAGGATCGCGGGCAGGATGAACAGCGCGATCACCACGAAACTCAGCACCAGCGCGACGAGCGCGGCCAGTCCCTGCCAGCGGCCGAGCACGAGGACCGCCACGGCGAACAACGCGGCCAGGACGAGCAGCGGCGTCCCGCGCTGGAAGTCGACGATCTGGAACGAGGCCGGATCGGCGGCGTTGCCGCCGTTGTAGGCGAGGACGATGTCGTCGCCCGCGGCGAACCTCGGCGTGCTGGGCTCGATGGGGACGGACAGGCGCAGCGTCTTGCCCGCGCCCGGGCCGTCGGTCATCTTCAGGTCGGCGGTCAGGCAGGGTTTGCCGTCGGACGGCGGCGGGGTGCCGACCTGGACCTGGCCCGGCGCGAGGCACGGGCCGGTGACCGTGCTCGCGATCGTCGCCTTCACCGGCGTGCCTTGCTGGATAACGCTCTTCGGCGACGCCTTGCCCCACGGGTAGAGCACGATCATGCCCACGACGGTGGCGAGGGCGAGCGGGGCCAGCAGCCAGATCAGCAGCAGGCGGACCCGGCGCGACGCGGGCGCGGCCGGACCGTGGCCATGACTGTGCCCGTGCCCGTGGCCGCCGTCGGCAGCGGTGCTCTTGGCAGTGGGTTCGGCGGGGGTTTTCGGCGCAGGCCGCGCGGGTGGTTTCCGGCGCGGTGCGGCGGCGGCGCGGGTGCGCGGCGTCTCGCCGGTGCCGGCGCGGCGGCGGCCGCCTTCCGGCGGCGTGCGCCGGGGCGGATTTCCGGCACTCCGGGACGTTCCGGGCGCGCGGCGGGGCGTCGAAGGCGACGGATCGTCCGAGACCCGGCGAATCGGGCCTGTGTCGTCATCGGAAATGTCTCGGCGATCCACGAAGCACATCCTCCACAGCGGATGCGCCCGGGTGGCGGCGGGGCTCGGATCAGGCGGGCGACTGGCGGAGGTGGACGCGGCGGTACGCCGAGGGCGGGGTGTCGAAATGATCGAGGAACGCCTGGCGCAGCGTCTCGGTCGAGCCGAACCCGCACCGGCGCGCGATCGCGGTGAGCGGGAGCTCGGTGCAGGACAGCAGCCGGGCCGCGTGCTCGGTACGGACCGTGCGAACGTACCGGCTCGGCGAAGTCCCGAGATGCGCGTCGAAGAGCCGGGTCAGCTGACGGGCGCTGACACCCGCCCGTTGCGCCAGCGTGTTGGTGCCGAGGTCGGCGTCGAGATGCTCGCCGATATACGCGGTCAGATCGCGGACCTGGCGGTGCTCGGGCGGCGGCCCGGACAGGAACATGCTGACCTGGGCCTGGTTCCCCGGCCGCTGCAGGTAGGTGACCAGCGCGCGGGCGGTCTCGCGCGCCAGGCTCGGGCCGTTGTCCTCCTCGACGAACGAGAGCGTGAGGTCGAGCCCGCTGGTCACCCCGGCGGAGGTGTAGACGTTGCCGTGCCGGACGTACAGCGGGACCGGGTCGACGGTGATCTGGGGGAAGCGCTCGGCGAGCCGGTTGGCGTAGATCCAATGGGTGGTGGCCCGGCGCCCGTTGAGCAGCCCGGCCGACGCGAGGACGGTGGAGCCCGTGCAGACCGAGGCGATCCGGCGGCTGTGCTGCGCGAGCCGCCGGACGTGGCCGAGGATCCGCTCGTCCGCGGCCGCCGCCTCATGTCCGAGACCGCCGGCGACGATCAGCGTGTCGAGTTCGCCGGTGATCTGGTCCAGCCGGTACTGCGTACGCAGCGTGAGCCCGCACGAGGATTCGACGTCTCGACCGTCCACAGTGGCCAGCCGGATCTCGTACCCCGGCCGCGCGCCGAGCTTGTTCGCCCCGTGGAGCACGTCGGCCGGGCAGGCGATGTCGAGGAGTTCGGCGTCCGGGTAACCGATGATCACGACACGTCTGGGTGAACCCGGCATACGCCGTACGGTAACACCTGAACTGGCGGTGAGACACGGTTCGCAGGATTCCGGACATCGTCCCCGCGCGTGGCCCGGCCCGCTGCCACGGTGACGGTATGACGGACGAACAGAAGACCTTCGCCTTCGTGGTGTACCCGGGATTCACCGTGCTCGACCTGGTCGGCCCGTTGCAGGTGCTTTCGGCGCTGGCGTCGCACAACCCTCGTTACCGGGTCGTGGTCGTGGGGGAGACGCTCGACGGGCTCGGCACGGACACCCCGCTGGGGGTCACGCCGAGTCACACCTTCGCCGACGTGCCCGCGCCGTACGCCCTGCTCGTGCCGGGTGGCGGGCAGCCGACGATCCGCGCGCTGTCCCACGAGCCACTCCTGGCCTACCTGCGCTCGGCCGCGGCGAGCGCGCGGCTGGTCACCTCGGTCTGCACCGGGTCGCTGCTGCTCGGGGCCGCCGGGCTCCTGGAGGGCAGGCCCGCGACGACGCACTGGATGTTCCGCGACCTGCTGCGCGCGTTCGGCGCCGAGCCGGTGGCGCGACGGTGGGTCGAGGACGGCCCGGTCATCACGGCGGCCGGGGTGTCGGCGGGGATCGACCTCGCGCTGCACATCGTCGAGCGGCTCGAAGGGACGGAGGTGGCCAGGACCGTCCAGTTCGCCGTCGAATACGACCCGCAGCCGCCGCTCGGGCCGCTCGACTGGTCGAACCCGCCTTACGGCCCGCTCACACCGCTGCGGGAACACGTGCTGCGCGACGGCCTCGCGGACAACCCGGAACTGCTGGAGAAACTGCTCGCTCAGGCCTGAGCTCCCCGGCGCACTCCGCCGGACGGAGGCGGCCAACCGGGTGAGGTCCGTGCGAGAGGGTCCGTGACGCCGTGTCAGCGGCTAGATTCGCACCTGCCCGTGCGATGCAGACGCGACGCTGGTGGGGACGTCAGTGCGGTTCCAGATTCTCGGCCCGTTGGCTGCTTCCGTACCGCTGCCCTCCGCGCCCCAGCCACGCAGGCTGCTGGCGGTCCTGCTCGCTTGCCCGAACGAGTTCGTCTCCCGTGACGCCCTGGTCGACGAGCTGTGGCCGGACGGGGCCCCGCCGAGCGCGGCGGCGATCGTGCAGGTGACGGTGTCGAAGCTGCGCAAGACGCTGTCGCCGGGGCACGCGGTGGACGACGCCGGGCAGCGGCTGCGATCGGGGCCGCGCGGGTACGCGCTCACGGTCGCGGACGGGGAACTCGACGCCGGCGAATTCCGCGCGCTGGTGAACGCCGCGACGGCGGCGGCGAACCGGGTGGAACGCCGGAATCTCTTCGAGCGGGCGTTGTCCTGCTGGCGAGGCGGGGCGCTGGCCGACGTCGCGGGCGGCCCGCTGCTCGAGGCGCACAAGCTGTGGCTGGAGGACCGGCGGCGGTCCGCGCTTCTCCAGCTGGTCGAGCTGGAGCTGGCCGACGGTGACGGGCCGTCGGTCGTCAGCCGGCTGGATCCGGTGCTGGCCGCGCGTCCCGCCGACGAGCGGGTCGCCGCCCGGCTCGCCTGTGCGCTCGACGGGCTGGACCGGCGCGACGCGGCGCTGGACGTCCTGCGGCGGACCCGCCGCGCGCTGTGGGACGAGGCGGGGGTTCATCCCGGCGAGGAGATGCGTGCGGTCTACCGGCGGATCGCCGGCACCGAGTGGACGGCGGGCGGTGCGCCCGCCCAGCTTCCGCCGGACCTCCCGGATTTCGTGGGGCGCACGGCGGAACTGACCGCGCTGGCCAAGGCGTTGCGCGGGCGGGCGCCCGTCGTCGTGCACGGGCCGGCGGGGTCGGGGAAGACGGCTCTAGCGGTGCGGGCGGCGTGGCGCGCTCGGAAGCGATTCCCCGACGGGCAGCTCGTGGCCACGCTGCGCGGTGCGCCTGCCGAACCGCGGGAGGTGCTCGCCGGTTTCCTCCGCGCGCTCGGTGCCGCCCCGGCCGAGCTGCCCGCCGACTTCGCCGGGCTGGTCGCCGCCTGGCGGGGGATGACCGCGGACCGGCGGCTCCTCGTGCTGCTGGAGGACGCGGCCACCGAACGCCAGATCCGGCCGCTGCTGCCCAGCGGGCCCGGCTGCGCCACCGTGATCACTTCCCGGCGGGTGCTGCCGGGGCTGGCCGGGGCCCGCCCGGTCGCCGTGCCCGAGATGTCCACAGTGGACGCTCGCGAGCTGTTCGGGGCGATCGCGGGCCGGGACCGGCTGCGTGCCGAACCCGGGGCCGTCGCCGAGGTGCTGCGGCAGTGCGCCGGGCTCGCCCTCGCCGTGCGGGTCGCCGCGGCGAAGCTCGTCCAACGGCCGCGGCTGCGCGTCGCCGATCTCGCCGCCCGCCTCGCCGACGAACGTCGCAAGCTCGACGAGCTCGCCGTGGGCGACCTCAGCGTCCGGACGGTCCTGGTTTCGGCACTGGCGGAGCGGACCTCCGGCGAGCGGGACGCGCTGGCCCTGCTCGCCGCGTTCGGCGGCCCGGTCACGGACTGGTGCGCGGCCATTCTGCTCGGGCGTCCGCTCGCCGAGGTCCGGGATCTGCTCGACACCCTGGCCGACGGGCACCTGCTGCGGCCGGGCCCGGCCTACACCCTGTCCGCCTTCGTCCGGCTGGCACTGGCCGAGCGGCCCCCGGTCCGGCTCGATCCGGGGAAACTGCGTCAGGCGCTCGAAACGATGCTCGCCAAGACCCTGGGCACCGTGCCCGGTCCGGACACCGAGCAACTCGCCGCCGCGGTGCACCTCGCGTCGCGCCACGGCTGGACGGAGCTCACCGGGCAGCTCGCCGACGCGTGCGCCGCGCGGGCGGGCACGCCGTGGCTCGGCCGCTCCGCGTGGGCCGTCTCGGTGCGCGGCCTGGTGGCCGCGCGGCGCCGGGGCGATCACCGCGCGGAGGCGGGACGGCTGTTCACCCTCGGCTCCGTGCATGCCCAGGGCGGGCGCTGGCGGCTGGCCCGCAACTACTACGTCATGGCCGAAACCCGGTTCCGCGCGCTCGGTGAGCTGGAACAGACCGGCGCGGCGTTGAGCGCGATCGCCGACATCGACCTCGACTCCGGCCACGCGCGGGCCGCGGTCGAAGAACTGCGCGAGGCGCTCGAGCTGTTGCGGGCGTGTGGCGCCCATCGGCGTCAGGCCGTCACGGCGGCCCAGTTCGGTTCGCTGCTCGAAGATCTCGGGGACATCCCCCGTTCCGTCGAGAGCTTCGAGGCGAGTGTGCTGCTTGCCCAGCACAGCGACGACGAACGCTCGCGCGATCAGGTGGCGAAACGCTACGCCGACGTCCTGCGCCGCGGCGGCCGGAGAGACCGGGCCGCGAACCTGCTCGACGATGCGCTGGGCGGCGCGGTCCGGACCGGGGAGCGGCACTGGGAGGCCCACGTGCTGCGGAGCCTGGGGGATCTGCACACCGAGGCGGGGGAGTGGCGGGAAGGGGAGGGGTGCCTGACACGCTCGTTGACGCTGTTCGACCAGATCGGGCACCGGCACGCCGCCGCGTACACGCATCGCAGCCTCGCCGAGGCCAGGCGGCTGGCCGGCGACCACGCGGCCGCGCGGGCGCATCTGCGGGCGGCGATGGGCGTCTTCCACGATCTCGGCGACCGGCGTGGCGCCGGGTACGCCCTGATGAGCCTCGGCCGTTCCTACGCCGAGACCGGTGCCGCGGCGGACGCCCAGCGGGTCCTGCGCCGGGCGGCCGATCTGTTCGCCAGGCTGGGATTCCCGCTGTGGGAGTTGCGGGCCCTTCGCGAGCTGAACGCCGTCTCCAGCGACTCGCCCGAGGCCGCGCGGACTCGTGAAGTCTTGACGAAAATCCGGACCTGACGGGCCCGCCGGGACACCGCGGCGCCGGGCGTTTGGCGAAGTTATGGCGACACCGATTTGGCTGGCCCTTGTCGAGCACACCCCGAGGAAGGCAAGCCATGCGGTTGTCACCCATGCTGCCCCGAGCGGCCTTCGGGCTGACCGCGGCGGCCGCGACGATGGTGTTCGCCACCATCGGCACGGCGTCGGCCGTCACGAAACTGACCCAGGCGCAGGCGGCGGCGAAGCTGAGCGCGGCGGGCGTCACCCACTCGTCGAGCGGCGGCTGCACCACCCGGACCAACTCCCACTGCACCTCCTACGAGCAGATCAACGCCGGCACGGTGGACGGCGTGCTGACGCTCAAGCGCGCGAGCGGCTGCGCCCTCAACATCACCGGCGGGACCGAGGTCGGCCACGCCGCGGGGACCTACAGCCACTACAACGGCTACAAGGTGGACATCTCGCACAACAGCTGTATCGACGGCTACGTCAAGAACAGCTTCACCTACGCCGGCAAGCGCGGGGACGGCTACCCGCAGTGGAAGGCGTCGTCGGGAAACCTCTACTGCGACGAAGGCAGCCACTGGGACATCACCTACTTCTAGCGCGGGCCCGGCCGGGAGCTGTCCGCATGAGGGCGACGGACAGCTCCCGGCCCGGCCGATCTTCATCCGGCGAGGTCAGGGTGGTGCCGGGTACCCTGCTGGCTGTGACGGACCTGGTCCGGCCGGGATGGCGGGAGCCCATGCTGGCCACCCTCACCGAGCGGCGCTTCTCGGACCCGAACTGGGTCTTCGAGCGCAAGCTCGACGGCGTGCGCGCGCTCTGCGTGCGCGACGGCGGCGAGGTCGGACTGTGGTCCCGGGCGCGCAAGCCGATGAACGGGGCCTATCCCGAGATCGCGGACGCGCTGGCCGAACGCGGCGGCGAACAGTTCGTCGTGGACGGTGAGATCGTCGCGTTCGACGGCCAGCGCACGAGTTTCGCCGCGCTGCAGCCGCGGATGCACCTCACCGATCCCGGCCGGGCGCGGCGCAGCGGGGTCAAGGTGTACTTCTACGCGTTCGACCTGCTGCACTTCGGGGGCATCGACGCGGTCGGCCTGCCGCTGCGCCAGCGCAAGCAACTGCTGCGCGACGCGTTCGACTTCGGCGACCCCCTGCGGTACGCGGCGCACCGCAACGGCGACGGCGAGCGGTTCTACGCCGAGGCCTGTGGCAACGGCTGGGAGGGCGTGATCGCGAAACGCGCCGATTCCCCTTACACACCAGGCCGTTCGAGCGACTGGCTGAAGTTCAAGTGCGTGCGGGAACAGGAGTTCGTCGTCGGCGGGTACACCGATCCGCAGGGCACCCGGTCCGGGCTCGGCGCGTTGCTGCTGGGGTATCACGACAACGGGGCGCTGCGGTACGCGGGCAAGGTCGGGACCGGCTTCGACGACGCGATGCTGCGCGAACTGCTCGGCAGGCTGACGCCGCTGGAGCAGCGGACCTCGCCGTTCGCCGGGACGGTGCGCGAACGCGGCAGCCACTGGGTGCGCCCGGAACTGGTGATCCAGGCGGGATTCGCCGAATGGACACCCGAGGGCAAACTCCGGCACGCGCGGTTCGCCGGGATCCGCGACGACAAGGCGGCGGCCGACGTGGTGCGGGAGGACCGGTGAACCCGGACGAGATACGAACGTCCAATCCGGACAAGGTCTTCTACCCCGAACGGGGCCTCACCAAGGGCGACGTGGTCGCGCACTATCGCGCCGTCGCCGACGTCATGGTGCCGCATCTGCGGGGCCGCCCGCTGACGCTGCGCCGCTACCCGCACGGCATCCACGGGGAGACGTGGTTCCAGAAGGAGGCAAGCTCGTATTTCCCGGACTGGCTGCGGGTCGAGAAGGTCCCGCAGCGGACCTCGGCCACGGTCCGCCACGTGATCTGCGACGACGCCGCGTCGCTGGTGTACCTGGCCAACCAGGCGGTGGTGGAATACCACATCTGGACGTCCACAATGGACGCGCTGGAGAAGCCGGACATGGTGGTAATCGACATCGACCCGCCCGACGACGCCGACGTCCGGGAACTGCGGGACATCGCCAAGCTGATCCGGCAGGTGTACACCGCGGTCGGGCTCACCGCGTACCTGCAGGCCACCGGCGGCCGGGGATTCCACGTCGTGGCGCCGGTCGAACCCACCGCGAGCTACGCCGTCGTGCGGCAGGTCGCGCTGAAGGCCTCGGAGCTGCTGGTGCGGGTCGACCCCGAGCGGCTGACCGTGGCGCAGCGCCGGGACAAGCGCGGGGGCCGGGTCTTCCTCGACACCAACCGCAACGGCTACACGCAGACGTTCATCGCGCCCTACTCGCTGCGCGCGCGGCCCGCCGCCGGTGTCGCCACCCCGCTCGACTGGGGTGAGCTGGCCAAGGCCGAGCCGGACGGCTGGACGCCGGACCGGATCAAGCGGCGCCTGGCCCGCAAGGCGGATCCGTGGCACGACATGGCCGAGCACGCGGCGTCGGCGGAAAAGGCGCTGGCCCAGCTCAAGCAGTACTGAGCCGCCCGTGGCCTCCAGGGAAGTCCGTGAAGGACTCCTTCACGGCACTCAGCGCCGGTAAGGAGTCCTTCACGGCGCCGATGTTCCGTGGCGCCGCGGGTGGGTACCCATGGGGGCGGACGCGGAACCGAGCAGAGGGTTCGAGGTGATCGTTCATGTCCAGCGGGAGCAACCCGGTCACGCATCCGGAGCGGATGGGCACGGCACGCGGAGCCGTGGGCGCCGGGGCCGGGCTGGTGGTGCTGGCGGGGCTCTACCTGATCGTCGCGCCCTGGATCACCCGGTTCGGTGGCGCCGCGGACCTCGCGGTGAGCAACACCGTCACCGGGCTGGCGCTGGTGGGCCTCGCCGCGGGGCGGACGCTCGACGAGCGGCTGCGCCCGTTGTGGTGGGTCGTGCCGGTCCTCGGCGCCTGGGCCGTGGTCTCGCCCGGCGTGCTGCGATTCGGCGACGAGACGCCGCCTTCGACGGGCGCGTGGATCGGCAACGCCGTCGCGGGTGTCGTCGCCGCCGTCGCGGCGCTGGCCATCTTCCCGCGCCGCACGCGCCAGTGACGGTCAGTCGTCCGGTTCGACGTCTTCGGGGGCGGCGTCTTCGAGCAGTCCGCGCCAGCGGGGCGCGGCGAGGCAGGACCCCGAGGTCCAGCCGCGGTAGACCACCTCGCCGACGAGTACCGGCCGCACCCAGTGGGCGTCTTCGGCCTGCCGTGCCGGAACCTCGTGGAACGGCGAGGTCTTGCGGGTGAGCCGGTGCAGGCGCCGGGCCAGGGTTTCCAGCTCGGCGCTGGAGAATCCGACGCCGACATTCCCGACGTAGCGCAGTGCGTCGCCCTCGGGCACGCCGAGCAGCAGTGAGCCGAAGGTCCCGCTGCGGCGTCCGCCGCCGGGCCGCCAGCCGCCGAGCACGACCCGCTGCACATGCGGATCGGTGATGGCGAGCCAGTCGCCGGTGCTGCGGCCGGGGCGGTACCGGCTGTCCGCGCGCTTGGCGAGGATCCCGGCGAGGCCGTGCTGGTGACTGGCGCGCGCGACGGCGCCGCCGTCGCCGAGGTAGTGCTGGGGCACCTGCCAGAACGGGCCGGTCAGGTCGAGGCCTTCGAGCAGCTCGCGGCGCGTGGTGTAGGGCAGGTCGAGACAGGAGCGACCGTCCACATGCAACAGATCGTAGGCGAGAAAGAAGGCGGGGTAACGGTCTTTGAGCCGCTTCGCCGCGGCCGCGTCGGCCTGGCCGCGGCGGCGGAGACCCTCGGCGCTCGGCCTGCCGTCCTCGAACGCGACGATCTCGCCGTCCAGCAGGACCTCGGTGGAGCCCAGTTGCTCGCCGAGCCCGCGCAGTTCGGGATAACGGGCGGTGACGTCCGCGCCGGACTCGTCGTAGGCGGTGACCCGGCCGCCGGACACCCGGAGCATCGTGCGCTGGCCGGACCAGGCGAATTCGTAGGCCCACTCGGCGTCCTCGGACACGGCGGGGAGGCGGCCGGGTTTCGCCGCCATCGGGGCCAGGAACGACGGGATCTCCGCACGGCCGGGTTCGGCCGGATCCAATCGTTTGAGCACCCAGTCCCGTTCGGACTCCGGATCGTGCCGGTTGACGAAGACGTACTTGCCGCGTGCCTTCGCGCCGTGGAAGACGACTTCGACCTTGTGGTCGTTCCAGTGCAGCGTCTCGTACCGGCCGCGATCCCAGATGGTCATCCGCCCGCCGCCGTATTCGCCTGCCGGGATCTCGCCCTCGAAATCGGCGTACTCCATCGGATGGTCCTCGGTGTGCACCGCGAGCCGGGTGACGTCCGGCGACATCGGCAGGCCCTTCGGGACCGCCCACGACACGAGCACGCCGCCGCGTTCCAGCCTGATGTCCCAGTGCAGCCTGCGCGCGTGGTGTTCCTGGATCACGAACAGGTCGTCGGCACCGGGTTCGGGCCGCCGCGGCCACGGTTCCGAGGTGCGCCGGGGATCGCGCTTACGCCGGTACTCGCCGAGTTGTTCCGCCATATCCGGCCGTGGCACCCCCATTCCCCGTTCGGTCGTTCCCCAGCGTATCCCTTCCCTCGCACCGGGAAACCTCCGTACGGGGGTTCGGGCCGAAGGGGAGTTTCCTTGCGGCGGAGCGGGGGCGTTGGGGGGTGTGTGTTTTTTGTTTGTTGTTTTATTATAGTGACATACGTCGAGTGGGGGTGGATGTGTTAATGTTTCGTCACGGACAGCACGCTGGGG
>NZ_JBHYIQ010000180.1:9096-11429 GCF_042739895.1 Amycolatopsis sp. NPDC059021 | reverse complement strand
GGGGGGGGGGGGTCGCGGGTGTGGGTGAGTATACTCTGTTGGGGGCCGGGGGGGGCGCACGCGCGGCTGTTCTACCGGCGGGGGGGGGGGGGGGCCCGCCCCCCCCGCGGGCCCCCCCCATCCACCGGAAGTAGCTGTTGACCGTAGGGTTACCCCCACTACGGTAGACAACCGGGTAGCGGTCCATGCTTCGCGACCAGGCCCGGATGAGGAGCAGTTCGTTGAACCTGGTGATCTACATTCTTCGCCGCCTGGCGATATCGATTCCCGTCCTGCTGGTCGGGACTTTCCTGTGTTTCGTCATGGTCGCGGGCACCGGCGACCCGCTGGGGGAACTCCGTAGCAACCCGCAGATCAGCAAGGAGGCGCTCGCCGCGACCGCGCACAAGCTCGGTCTCGACCAGGGGATCATCCCCCGGTACTTCACGTGGCTGGGCCACTTCCTCACCGGTGACTGGGGAATCTCGATCGCACAGGGCAACGCGCTCGCGCCGGTCGCGCCCAAGGTGATGGCCGCGTTCGGGGTGACCTTCAAGCTGGTCATCGGTGCCGAGATCCTCGCGCTGGTCGTCGGTGTGGCGGTCGGCGTGCTGGCGGCGGTCAAGCAGTACTCGATCGTCGACTACATCGCCACCACGCTGGCCTTCCTGCTGTTCTCGATGCCGATCTTCTGTATCGCGATCGTGCTGAAGAACTACGCGATCGAGATCAACGGCTGGGTCCGTGACCTCGGCCTGAGCGACATCCTCGGTAATCCGTGGCTCCGCACCGTCAGCCCGGAGAACCTGAAAGCGGACGGAGTCGGCGACTTCATAGCGAGCTATGTCGGCGCTTATCTGCTCCCGACGCTGTCCATCATGGCGATCAGCTTCGCCGCGTACAGCCGGTTCCAGCGGGCGTCGATGCTGGAAGTGCTCAGCGCCGACTATGTCCGCACCGCGCGGGCCAAGGGCCTCTCCGGCTCCCGCGTCATCTTCCGGCACGCCTTCCGGAACGCGCTGATCCCGGTGACCACCTTGTTCTCCGTCAACTTCGGTGCGGTGCTCGCGGGTGCCATCATCACCGAAACGGTGTTCACGTGGCACGGTATGGGCACATTGCTGGTCGAGGCCGTGACCAAGAACGATACTCAGGTGATGATGGGCTGGCTCGTGGTCGTCGCGAGCATGGTGATCGCCGCAAACCTGATCGCCGACCTCGCGTACGGCATCCTGGACCCGAGGATTCGCGTTGGCTGACCTGAACTCTGTGCTCGCGAGCGAAACCGCCGCCGCGGAGGGCACGCTCCCGCCCGAGGCCCTGCCCGAACCCCGGAGCCAGGGCAAGCTGGTCCTGCGGAAGTTCCTGCACCACAAGCTCGCTATGGCCTCGTGCGTGGTGCTCGCCCTGATCGTGCTGACCACGATCGTCATGCCGTTCTTCTGGCCGCACAACTACGAGGACAGCTCGTTCCCCTCGTTCGCGGCGCCGAGTGCGGACTTCCCGCTCGGCACCACGCAGGTCGGCAAGGACATGGTGTCGCAGATCCTGCGCGGCACCATGTACTCGCTGCTCATCGCGCTGACCGTGTCGGTCCTCGCGACGGTGATCGGCGTGGTCTTCGGCGCCATGGCAGGCTACCTGCGCGGATTCACCGACTCCGCGGTTTCCCGGGTGACGGACCTGTTCCTGATCATCCCGCAGATCGCCGCCGCGGCGATTCTGGCGAAGGTGTTCGGCGGCGGTACCTGGTACATCGTCGCGCTGGTGCTGGCGGCGTTCGCCTGGATGCAGATCGCCAGGATCACCCGCGCCGAGGCGATGTCGTTGTCGCAGCGGGAATTCGTGGACGCGGCGAGGGCCTCAGGCGCCGGGACGTTCCGGATCGTCTTCAAGCACCTGGTGCCGAACATGGTCGGCAGCATCACGGTCAACGCGACCCTCGCGGTGGCGCAGGCCGTGCTCGCCGAGGCGGCGCTGTCGTTCATCGGGCTCGGCGTCCAGCTGCCGGACACCTCGCTCGGCCGGGTCATCCTGGAGAACTTCGCGCAGGTGCAGATCCGGCCCGCGCTGTTCTTCGGCCCGTTCGTCGTGCTGGTGCTGATCTCGCTGTCGATCAACTTCATCGGCGACGGCCTGCGGGACGCCTTCGACCCGCGTCAGCGGCGCATGAAGGCCTGAAGCATCTCAGCGAAAAGGCGGGTGGGCTGCGGCCCGCCCGCCTTTTTCGTGCCGTCTCGTTCCACTGTGGTGGTGCGGTGATTTCGCCTACACACCGCTCGGGGAGGTGAACCGCGCGCACACCCCCGTACGGACCACACCCCCCCCCCCCCCACGCCCCGCAGCCCCCTGCG
>NZ_JBHYIQ010000180.1:0-9086 GCF_042739895.1 Amycolatopsis sp. NPDC059021 | reverse complement strand
CCCGTTTTTTGGTGCGCTTCTTCTCCTGGGTGGGGGTGGTGTTGTGCCGCCCCCCCCAGCTTGGGGTTGTTTCTGGCGCCACACCCCGGGTCGCCCACAATCGCCCCGGCCCGCCGACGGCACGACTGGCCCATTCGCACCGCTCCGAAGCCCCCTACCAAACAGCCTAGGCGAGGGGGCCGACAGAGAATTGCCGCCGAGCGTTCGAGAGCACAGGGAGCACCGGGCTAATGCCGTGAAGGCCTCCTTCACAGCGCTCAACGCCGTGAAGGAGGCCTTCACCGCACCACATCTCCCGGGGCGGCAAGCGTGGAGGAGTCTCAGTCGGCGACCGGGGCGACCTTTCCGGCTTCCCAGGCGGCGCGGCGCTCGGCCTGCAGCACCGGGTCGGCGACCGGGGCGGCCGAGAGCAGCCGGCGGGTGTAGTCCTGCTGCGGCGAGTGCAGCACCTGGTCGCGGGTGCCGACCTCGACGAGCTTGCCGTGCTGCATCACCGCGACGCGGTCGGCGAGCAGGTCGATGACCGCGAGGTCGTGGCTGATGAACAGGCACGCGAACTGCAGCGACTGCTGCAGGTCGAGGAACAGGTCCAGGACGCGGGCCTGCACCGAGACGTCCAGCGCGGAGGTCGGCTCGTCGGCGATGAGCAGCGCGGGGTCGAGTGCCAGTGCCCGCGCGATGGCGACGCGCTGGCGCTGGCCGCCGGACAGCTCGTGCGGGTAGCGGTTGAGGTAGTGCCCGCCCAGCTCGACCTTGTCCAGCAGCGAGGAGACCCGCTTGTTCTGCTCCTTGGTGGTGCCGACCTTGTGCAGCACCAGCGGTTCGGCGATGGACTCGCCGATCGTCATCTTCGGGTCCAAAGTGGACGCCGGGTCCTGGAACACGATCGAGAAGTACCGGCGCAGCGGGCGCAGTTCCTTGGCCGACATCGTGGTGATGTCCTTGCCCGCGATCGACACGGTGCCCGCGGTCGGGTTGAGCAGCCGGATCGCGCAGCGCCCGACGGTCGACTTGCCCGAGCCGGATTCGCCGACGAGGCCGAGGATTTCGCCCTTGGCGATGCTCAGCGAGACGTCGTCGACGGCGCGGTTCTTGGCCTGGCCCCGGCGGCCGGGGTACTCCAGCACGAGGTTCTTGATCTCCAGCGCCGGAGCGGTCTCCTCGATGACGGACTCGAGTTCGGCGTCGGCCAGCCGGATCTCTTCGGCGATCTTGGCCGCCTCGTCGCTGTCGACGGCGATCGCTTCGTCGTCGAGCAGCCGCCTGCCCTCGGGCCGCTGGCCGAGCACCGGAACCGCGGCCAGCAGCCGCCGCGTGTAGTCCTCCTGCGGCGAGGCGAACAGGTCGCGCACCGGCGCCTGCTCGACGATGACGCCCTGGTGCATGACCACGACCCGGTCGGCGAGGTCGGCCACGACGCCCATGTCGTGCGTGATCAGCACGATCGCGGTGTTCAGCGTGTCCCGCAGCTTGCGCAGCAGGCCGAGGATCTCCGCCTGCACGGTGACGTCGAGCGCGGTGGTCGGCTCGTCGGCGATGATCACCTTCGGGTCGCACGCGATGGCCATGGCGATCACGACACGCTGGCGCAGACCGCCGGAGAGCTGGTGCGGGTACTGCCTGAACCGCTGCGGCGGGTTCGGGATGCCGACCATCTCGAGCAGCTCGATGGCGCGCTTGTCGGCGGCGTCCTTGGCGATGTCCTGGTGCGAACGCAGCGCCTCGCGCAGCTGCCAGCCGACGGTGTACACCGGGTTCAGCGCGGTCATCGGCTCCTGGAAGATCATCGCGACCTCGTTGCCGCGGATCTTGCGCAGGTCCTTCTCGGTCAGGTCCGCCAGATTGCGCTCGCCGAGGCGCAGCTCGCCGGCGATCCTGCTGGTCTTGGGCAGCAGGCCGAGCACGGACATCGAGGTCACGGACTTGCCCGAACCGGATTCGCCGACGACCGCGACGATCTCACCCGGCTGGACGTCGAACCCGATTCCCTTGACCGCGTCGACGACGCCGTCCTCGGTCGGGAACGAGACCTGCAGGTCGGAAATGGACAGAACCGAACCCGACGTTGTTTCAGTGCTCACCTAAAGATGCCCTTCGTGGGGGTACAGACAGGTCACGGCACTATGGCCGTGACTCGCGCGAGGATATCCGAGGGACGGCCGACGAAGGTCGGTGAGCGGGAATTACTCTTCAAGACGTGATCTCCCGCGAAGCTCGACGGCTGCTTCTCGTCCACGCGCACCCCGACGACGAGAGCATCACCACGGGCGGCACGATCGCCCGCTACGCCGCCGAGGGCGCCGATGTGACGCTGGTGACCTGCACGCTGGGGGAGGAGGGCGAGATCGTCCCGCCCCGGCTCGCGCAGCTCGGCTCGTGGGCCGCCGACCAGCTCGGCGGCTACCGCAGCGGGGAGCTGGCCGGCGCCTGCGCCGCGCTCGGTGTCACGCGGCACCGCTACCTCGGCGGTATGGGCCGCTGGCGGGACTCCGGGATGGCCGGGACACCCGCCGCCGCGCATCCGCGCGCGTTCACCGGCGGCGCTCCGGACGAGCAGGCGGCACAGCTCGCCGAGATCCTCGCCGAGGTCGAGCCCCAGGTCGTCGTCACCTACGACGCGTTCGGCGGTTACGGCCACCCGGATCACATCCGCGCGCACGAGATCACCATGGCCGCGACGGCGAAGGCGGACTCGGTCACGCGCGTGTTCCACGTCGTCGCCTCGCGTGACGCGCTCCGCGAGGGGCTGGCCGCGTTGCGTGCCGACGGGACTTCACCCTTCCGGGTGCCCGAGGACGGCGAACTGCCGGAGACGCCCGACGAGACGATCACGTCCCGGATCGACGTCGGCGCGTACCTCGGACAACGGCTGTCCGCGCTGCGCGCACACGAAACACAACTCACCGTGGCCGACGGTGCGACCGTCCACTTCGCACTGACGAACGACATCGCCCAGCCGCTCCCGCCGCACGAGTACTTCGTGCTCGCCAAGGGACCCGCGGACGGCGCGGAAACCGACCTGTTCGGCAAGCTGTGATCATGTCCGCCACCCCGGCCCCGGCCCGCCTGACCGTCACCCAGTGGCTGCTGCTCGCGCTGCTCACGTTCGACGCGGTCCTGCTGGCGCCGCTCGAACTGTTCTTCCTGCCGCTGCGGCTGGACGGGACGGCGTTGCCGAAACTGGGCGACTTCCCGATGCCGCTGACGATCGTGCTCGGCGCGGTCACCACCCCGCTGCTGGTGTCGACGACGGCGAGGCTGGTACGTCCCGGCCTGTCGTGGGTACCGCTCGTGGTGTGGGTGCTCGTGCTCTTCGGCGTCGGACTGTTCGGTCCCGGCGGCGATCTCGTGCTGATCCAGGACTGGCGGGCGCTGGTGCTGCTCGGCGCGAGCGCGCTGCCCGCCGCGATGGCGCTCGGCGGCGGCTTGGGCAAGGCTGCGGGCAGGGCCTCTTCGAGAAGGGTGTCGTCGGAAGGGCTGTCGTCGGGAGGGAAGCGTGGCTGAGGCGATTTCGGACGCGAACGTCGTCGCGGTGCTGCGGCCGTTCGTGCGGGCCTGCGGGCCGATGCTGGACGCGCTGCGCGAGGCCGACCCGTTCGGCCTGCAGGCAAGGGCTCGCCGGGGTGAGGACGAACTCGCCGAGGTCGAGCCCGGGCTCAAGGAAAAGCTGCTGGACGGGCTGACCTCGGTCAAGGTGCCGGGAACCGCGGCGTGGGCGAACATGAACGGCTACCAGCGGTCCAGCTGGTGGATGAACCGCGTCGGCCGGTTCACCGCGCTGGTCACGTCGATCCCCGGCCTCGGCGGCGCGCTGGCCGACCGGCTACCGGTGCAGGACACGCTCGGCGCCGCGTCGCAGGGCCTGCTGCTCTGCGCGCTGGCGGGGGAATACGGCGTCACCGACGTCGGCGCCAGGGTGCGCCTGATCGCCTGGGTGCTGTTCGAGCGCGACATCGATCCCGTGCTCGCCGCAG
The DNA here is from genome assembly GCF_042739895.1 of Amycolatopsis sp. NPDC059021. Taxonomy (NCBI): domain Bacteria; kingdom Bacillati; phylum Actinomycetota; class Actinomycetes; order Pseudonocardiales; family Pseudonocardiaceae; genus Amycolatopsis; species Amycolatopsis sp. NPDC059021. The sequence continues at coordinate 5,112 of NZ_JBHYIQ010000180.1, read as the reverse complement.
GCAAGCACGCACAGCACGACGAGGCCGCCGAGGAAAGCGAAACGGCCAAGCTCACCGAGGAACTCGCCGAATCCGAGCGCAAGCACGGCAAGGCGACGTTCAAGGCGTGCGCCCGCACGCTGTGGCGGCTCGGGCGGGCGCTCCTCGGGATCACGGAAGAACTCGAGAAGCGCCCGCGCGGCCGGTTGTTCCATCGTGCGCTGGGCATGCTGCCGGTGGTCGGTGCCGCCGGGGACTACCTCGGCGAGCGCTCCGGGCTGCGTGTCGTGTGGAAGCGCGGCCACGAATGGCTCACCACGCATCCCGCCTGACGCCGCCTAGTGCTTCCAGAACATGAACACGTATTGACCGATCTGCGCGGCTTCCTCGACGCCGCCGACGGCGTTGAACAACGCGTAGGCCCCGCGCCACAACGCGGTGTTGACCGGGGTGAGGAGGAAGAGCGCGGCGAACAGGACCAGCGGTGCCCATGGCCGGACCCGCGCGCCGAAGTCCCGTGCCTGCGGCGAAAGGTACGGCTCGATCGCGCCCCAGCCGTCGAGGCCGGGGATGGGCAGGATGTTGAGGATGAACGTCACGATCTGCAGCAGCGCCAGATAGGACAGTCCGACGAGCAGGCCCGCCGACATCGGCACCAGGTAGCAGACGAGCGTGATCGCCGCGCCGACCGCGAGGTTGCTCAGCGGCCCGGCGAGGGAGACCCACGAGGACGTCGATCGTGAGCGCAGCGCGCCCCGGTTGATCCACACCGCACCGCCCGGCAGCGGGATACCGCCGATGATGAGGAAGATCAGCGGCAGCACGATCGACAGCATCGGATCGGTGTACTTGCGGACGTCGAGTGTGAGGTAGCCCTTATGGGCGATGCTGTGATCGCCGCCGCGGAAGGCCACGATCGCGTGCCCGAACTCGTGCAGGCTCAACGACGCGACCCAGCCCGCCGCGACCAGGAGCACCACGCCGGTGATGAGCAGCGGGTCCTTGATACTCACGGAAAACTGGCTGGAGCCGCTGAAAGCGGCCATGACCCCGCCCGCGATGGCGAGCACGAGGATGCCGAAGAAGACAGGACTGGGGCGCACTGCTGATCTCTGCACACCCCCAGTCTTCCGTATGCCCGATGTGAAGTTTTCGGCGTGTCCCCTTGCGCTGGGGCCGCGAGGTATCCCCCGAACTCGCTACTCGGCTTGACCAGACCGCACTACACGGGTGTAATCACAGTGATGTCATTCGCTGCCGGGAAGGGGGCAGCGGGTGTCGTTTCACCACCGCCAGCCTGGGGAGTGCGTACGAGCGAGGAGGCGGACGTGCGGTTGGAAGCCGATGGAAGGGAATGGGGGCACGTCGTGGGTTGGGGAGAGAACCCCGAGCAGCAACTGGGTGATCTCACCGACATGTTCGACGTTGCCGAGGAGGAGCAGGACTGGCAGGAACGCGCCCTGTGCGCGCAGACGGACCCGGAGGCGTTCTTCCCCGAGAAGGGCGGTTCCACCCGTGAGGCCAAGCGGATCTGCCTGGGCTGCGAGGTCAAGGACGAGTGCCTTGAGTACGCGCTGGCCCACGACGAGCGCTTCGGAATCTGGGGCGGTCTGTCCGAACGGGAGCGTCGCAAGCTCAAAAAGCGTGTTGTGTAGGTGATCCCGCCCCGGTCCACGTACTGGAACGGGGCGGGGGAGCCCATGCGTGAGTGACCGACGTCGTAGGGTGGCGGCACCGTTGTCCGCCGCCTGACGGGAGTCCGTCGTTGCCCCGCATCGCCTCATCTGCTTTGCGTACGGTTCCCGTGCTGGCCATCATGGTCTGCCACAACGGAGAAGAGTGGCTGCCGCTGGCGCTGTCCGCCTTGCGCCGCAGCAATATCCGGCCCCGGCACGTGCTCGCGGTCGACACCGGATCGACCGACCGGACACCGCGTCTGCTGGCCGAAGCCGCCGACCCGGCCGGGGTCGACGCGGAGCCCCTGCTGTCCGGGGTACTGACACTTCCGGGTGAAACCGGATTCGCCGAAGCCGTCGCCGCCGCGGTCGGCCACGCCGTCGAGCGATGGGGCGATCCCGGCGGCTGGCTCTGGCTGCTGCACGACGACTGCGCGCCCGAACCGGACTGCCTCGAAGAACTTTTGCAAGCTGCGGAAAGCAATTCCTCCGCGCGGGTGCTCGGCCCGCTTGCCCTCGACTGGGCGGATCCCCGGCTGATCGTCGAAGCCGGGCTCTCCACCGACGCCGTCGGTCACCGGCAGCAGACCGCCGCGCCCGGCGACGAACCGGCCGAGGTCCTCGCGGTACCCAGCGCGGGCTCGCTCGTACACCGCGAACTGTGGCATGAACTCGGCGGCTTCGACCCCGAATTCTCCTTGCTGCGCGAGGATCTCGACTTCGGCTGGCGTGCCAACGCGGCCGGTGGCCTCGTGCTGTCGGTCCCCGCCGCGCGGATGCGGCACGCCCGCGCGCTGACCACCGGGCGGCGGAAACCCGACGCGGCACCCGGGCCCCTCGCCGTCACGAACCGCGCCCACGGGCTGCGGGTGTTCCTGGTGAACTGCTCGCCGTTCTCCTTCTGGCTCGGCATGATCCGCATCCCGGTGCTGTCCGTCCTGCGGGCGCTGGCGTTCGTGCTGCTGCGCCGGACCGGGGAGGCCCGCGCCGAGTTCGCCGCCGTCGGCTATCTGCTCGGCGGGCGCGGAAACCTCCGTGCGGCACGGGCGAAACGCCGTTCGCGGCCACGGCCGGGGTCGGTGCGCGGACTGTTCACCGGACGGATCAGACGGCTGCGTAACGCCTTCCGTGCAGGCGTCGTCGGGCTCGTCCGCCGGGGCGTGGAGAGCGACGTCGCACTCGGGACCGTGCCGGAAGGCGTCGCACCCGAGACGGCGTGGATCCCGCCGGAGGCGTTGGACGCCAAGGCCGATCGCCCGATCGGGCCGTCCGCGTTGCCCGCGGGGGCGTTGCGGGGTATCGGTTCCCGAGGCTCGGGACTGCGCCGGCCGAGCGGGCTCGTCGCCGTCGCGGTGCCGGAAACCCCGGCGGCACCGGCAATTCCGGACGCCGACGCGGAGTCCGGGGAACCGGAAGAGGCTTCGTCCGAGCCGCGCGAAGCCGAGCCCGCCGCGGAGCCGGAGCTGGTCTTCGTCGAGGTGAACCGGCGGCGTGTGCTCGCCGCGACGGTGTTCGCCCCGCCGGTGGTGCTGCTCGTCGTGCTCACCGCGCTCGCGCTGGTGGTCAACCGTGGCCGACTCGGGCTCGATCTGTTCGGCGGCAAGCTGTTGCCGGTCGGCGGGCTCGGCGAGATCTGGTCGTCCTACATCGCGCCCTGGCACGCCGTCGCGGGCGGCACCGGCGCCCCGGCCGCCGCGACACTGCCGGTGCTGGGCCTGCTCGGCGCGGTCTTCGCGCCGATCGGTGGTCCGGCGGCGCTCGTCGCCGTGCTCCTCATCGGTGACATCCCGCTGGCCGCGTTGAGCGCGTACGCGGCGACGCGGCGTCTGCGCGTACGGCGCTGGGTGCGTGCGGTCGTCGCGGCGGTGTACGCGCTGCTGCCCGCCGCGACGGCTTCGGTGGCGCAGGGCCGCCTCGACGTCGTCGTGGTGCACATCGTGTTGCCGCTCGTCGTCGCCGGGATCGCCGGGCTGCTCGTCCGGGCCGACACCCGCTGGCTGCACATCTCCGCGCTGTCCGCGTTCGGCGTGGCGCTGCTCGGGGCCTTTTCCCCGCTCGCGCACGGGCTCGCGCTCGCGGGCCTGCTGATCGGGTTCGTCGTGCTGCCCGCGCCGACCGGGCTGGCGCGCCGGATCGCGTCGGTGGGCATCGTGGTGCTGCTGCCGCTGGCATTGCTGCTGCCGTGGCCGACCGTGCTCCTGAAACATCCCGAGCTGCTCGTGCAGGGTCTCGGCGGCGGGGCGGCGCTGCCGTCCGGGACGGATCTGGCCGGGCTCGATCCCGGCGGCCCCGGTGCGTGGCCGATCGGGGTGGCGGTGATCGCGGCGGCCCTCGTCGCGCTCGTCGTGCGCCCGACGAAGCTCGCGGGCGGCGGGCTCGCCCTCGCCGTCCTCGGCGCGGGCGGGATCGTGCTGGTGCGGCTGGTGAAGCTGACGCCTATGCAGGGCGGCGCGCCCGCGTACGGCTACGCGGGCGTCCCGCTGCTGCTGGTCGGGGCGGGGCTGCTGTGGGTCGTGCTCTCGGCGTGGCAACGCGGCGGCGTCGCGCCGGTGCCCGGCCGGCTGCTGCCGAGGGTCGCCGCGGTGGCCGGGGTGGTGGTGCTCCTCGCGTTCGGCGCGGGTGCGGTGGTGACCGGTCACGAAGGCCCTCTGCGGGCGGGCGGCCGTCCGCAGCTCTCGCCCGAGGTGGCCGCGGACCTGGCCGCATCCGGCCGCTCGGTGCTGGACCTCGGCACCGACCAGGCGCGGCAGACCGGCGGACGGCTCGCGCACTACGGCGACGACCAGCTCGCGCCCTCGCCCGGCACGGCGGACCGGCTCGGCGGCTGGCGGCGCGACCTCGGGCAGGGCAACGCCGAGGCGGTCAAACGCGCGGTGACCGCAGCGGCGGCCTCCGGCGTCCTCTACGTGGTCCTGCCCGCGGGTGTGGATCCCGCCGCGTACCTGACGCTGGCCAAGGACCTGGTCGCCGTCGCGCCGCCGACGTCGGACGGCCGGCCGGTGCTCAAACTGCTCCCGCCCGCCGGCCAGGTCGTGCTGATCTCGCCGGAACTGGCGAAGGCAGCGGTGACCGGTGGCGACGCGCCCGGCATCTCCCCGGGGGTCTCCCCGGTCCAGGCGGGCCTGCCGGATGTGCGGGTCCGCGTCTCCGACGGTCCGAACGGGCGGCTGCTGGTGCTGGCCGCCGAGCAGGAGGCGGGCTGGCGTGCCAGCGTCAACGGCGCCCGGGTGCCGATCGTGCCCGCGTGGGGGCATCAGGTCGCGGTCTCGGTGCCGCCGAAGTCGGCCGAGGTGAGCGTCGAGTACCCGGGGACGGAACGCGGGCTGCTGCTGCTCGTCCAGCTGGCTGCGGTGCTGTTCACACTGCTCACCGCTGTCCCGTCGTCGTCGGTGGCGTCACGGCGTCGCTGAGTTTCTACGTCGCGAACGCTCCGTTCGAGACGTTGAGCGTCCCGAAC
>NZ_JBHYIQ010000179.1:0-11597 GCF_042739895.1 Amycolatopsis sp. NPDC059021 | reverse complement strand
ATCAACGCCTTCGCCATCACGTTCGGTGACCGCTGGCCGGGAGCCGAAACCTACTGATCAACAACGCCGGAAACACCGATCATGGGATAGACCCACTCGACGGCTGCGACGAGGCTCTACATGGATGACGTCCGCGGCAGCAGGTGGCGAGGGCGCAATGACACATTGCCAAGGTGCGGCGCGTGACGAAACTTGTCAGACCCCGGAGTTGCGCTTGACGGCAACGCAAAGCCCGCGACTCGCGCTCGAAGGGTATGTACGGGGTCCGTCCAGATTGGCATCACGGTGATAACCTGATCCGGAGCCGCTGTCAGACAGCCGGCCAGGTTTGCGATCTTTGCCTCCGCCGTACGTGTGGCCGACGACTGGCACCGTGGCTGTCCCGCAACGGGTCACACAACTCGGGCGGAGGGCCTGGAGCGAAACGGACAATGAACGACCTGTAGATGCGTTGACACTTGACCGCAAGGAACGCCTCCAGTGCGTTATGCGGATCGCCGATTCGCCTCGTTGTTCGCTATCGCTTGCGATTATCTGGCTCGGTGTTACCGTGTCGTCGCGGAACAGCGAAGCTGACAGTGTCCACAACAGACTGATTGTCTGTTGTGGACACTGCACTGCGGGCGCTTCGGCGCGGTCGGAGGCGACGGGGCCGGACACGATGGGCCTGTGCGGGACAATGCCGCCGCAGCCGTCCCCCGGCGCATCGACGTCCTCGGCGGCAGGGAACATCACTCCCACGTGAGGCTCTTGCACGATCGCCGTTACGCGGTCTACCCCGTCGACCGTGGCGCAGGCGGCGCCACCACGGCGATCAGCCGACCCGCCCGGCGATGTCTTCCAGGGAGGGTGTGTCCTTCCTGGACACCGGACCGGCGCCGACGGGGATGTCCTGCACCTTATCCGCTACCGGTGCGCAGACCGCGCGTCGTGGGGGAAGGACACCGTCGATCAAGTAGCTGTTGACGAGGTTGTTCACGCAGGAGTTGCCACGATCGGGGTAGTAGCCGTGGATTCCGCTGTCGGTCACGGTGATCAAGGGTATGTCGAGCTTGTCGGCGACGGCCACGCCACCGGGGTAGGCGGTCTGGGTGTCGCCCTCACCCTGGATCACCACACCGGCGGGATACTGGCGGGGGCCGACGGGGATCATCGGGTCGCGCCCAGAGGTGAAGGTGCAACTGCTGGGCGCCACGCTGTTGATCGTGTCGCCGTAGGGCATCTCGGCCGACACCCGCCGCATGTCCGGGTAGTAGTCCTGGGGATTCTTCGGCCACGGCCAGTCGCAGGTGATCGCCGCGAAGGTCCCGTTCGGTTTCCCGGCCTGCTTGTCCTGGCTCCGGAAGGCCTGGGAGGCCGATGCGTGTTCGTCCTCGGATTGTTTGGCCAGCGCGGCGATCTGGGTGGCGGCGTCCTTGTCGACCGGACCGCCGCCGAGCGCGGGGAGCAGGTCGCCGAGGTTCCAGGCGAAGGCGGCCCACATGGAGCGGTAGCGCGCGGCCTTCCCGACCGCGTTGTCGAAGGCGGTCACGTCGGTGAGCGCGCCGAGCTCGCGCTGGGACAAGGTGCCGGCGAAGCGATCCAGGGTGGCCCGTACCTGCGCCGGGGTGGCACCCAGCCGGAAGGTCGAGTCGCGCTCGGCCACCCACTGCTGCCAGGCGGCCACGTTCTTCCCGTGCGCTGTGACGTTGTCCTTCTCCTGCTGGTACCAGCTCGTGTCGGGGTTCTGCGCGGAGTCCAGGACCATGCGGTCCAGGTGCTGCGGGAACATCTGGCCGTAGAGCTGGCCGAGGAATGTGCCGTAGGAGATCCCGAGGAAGTTGATCTTCTCTTCGCCGAGGACGCGGCGGATGAGGTCCATGTCCCGCGCGGTGTTCATGCTCGTGACGTGGCGGCGCAGCTCTCCGCCCCCGCGCGCGCAGGCGGCCTCCTCGTCCTGGACCGCTTTGGTGAACCGCGGCAGATCGGCTTCGGCCGGCCTGCTGGGCAGGTCGGGCTTGTTGAAGGGCTCGCACAGTAGCTGGGTGGAGGCGCCGACGCCGCGGGGGTCGATGCCGATGGTGTCGTAGACCGCGGCGGCGGGTTGTCCCTTCAGCAGCGAGGCCAGGCTCCGGCCTTCGCCGCCGGGGCCGCCCGGGTTGGTCATCAGGATCCCGCGCCGGCGCTGGGAGTCGGTCGCCTTGACCCGGCTGATCGCCACAGTGATCTGTTCACCGTGAGGCTGGCGGTAGTCCATCGGCACCTGCGCGGTGGCGCACTCCGCGCCAGCCTCCTTCAGCTTGTCGGTCTCGCAAGCACCCCACCGCAGCTGCTGATGGACCAGGTCGTCCAAGCCGTCCGGTGGCGGTGGTGCGGCCGGGTGTGACTCCGCCGGCGAGCACGCCGAAACCCCCAGCAGGGCCGTGGCGGCGACCACAATGGTTCGTTTGAACATGAAACATGTTACCTTTCTCGAATATCGCGCTGCTCATCCGCAGTGGCCGACGCCCGCCGGTTTTCGGCGATTTCTTCGTCGACCGAGGTCCGCGTCGCGATGGGCGAGCGCTTCCTTCTCCCGTCGGGCAAGCGGGGTACGCGTAAGTCTCGTGACTCGAACATCATGAGGCCGTCCGCGATCTTGTCCCAGCGCACCGCCGACAATCCCACCCGACTGAGTGAAGTGAACTCACCGACTTTCAGGCGAGTCGGCCGTGTTCGAAATGGGTGAGACCGAGTTCGGCGTTGACAACGGTGTGAGGTCCCCCTGTTCGCCAGACACGGCGAACAGGTCAGGTGGTCTCGCCTGGGGATACGTAAAGAGCCTTAAATGTGACAAGGGCGTACATCTCCGATGCTGGAATGTCGCCGTTTCGGATTGTACCAGCGCACTATCCATTCGAATATTGCGCTGGCAAGTTCGTCGCGGGTTTTCCAGGGTTTCGAGTCGAGTAGTTCGAGTTGGAGGGTGCCCCGGTGTGCGGCGCAGAATCGCCATACCGAGCGCCTCGGTGGCGAGTTCGGTGCGCATGCGGCCGGCGATGGACCAGCCGATGATGAGCCGGGAATAGGCGTCCAGCACCGCGGTGCAGTAAATCTTTCCCTCCTCGGTGGGGTGCTCGGTGATGTCGGTGATCCACAACGGTCGGGCGCGTCGACGGTGAAGCGGCGGTTGACCAGGTCCGTCTGGCTTCACCCTCCGGGGGTGGGACTGAACACGCCACCGGGGAGAGCATGACACCGACGCAGGCCACAACGCGGAACATGGAGAGGACTGTCCTTTCTGGATGGTGATGCTGCCGGGCGTGCACAAGGGCGTACGCCTAAGCTGACCGCCGTGCGGGTGTTGGTGCTGGAAGACGACCTCCAGCTGGGTGAGGTGATCGCCGCGGGACTGCGGTCGATCGGTTTCGCAGTCGATCTGGCTGTGTCGATCGCGGAAGCCGATCTGAAGACCGCGGTCAACTCCTATGACTGCCTGGTGATCGACCGGATGCTGCCCGATGGCGACGGCCTGGACTTCGTTCGAGTACAGCGAACTCAGGGGGCCCGCACCCCGGTCCTGATGTTGACCGCGCGGGACACCCTCGCCGACAAGGTCGACGGATTCACCATCGGCGCCGACGACTACCTGGTCAAACCGTTTGCCCAGGCCGAGCTGACCGCGCGGGTGATCGCGTTGTGCAGGCGCGCCGAACATCCGGTATCCCCGACGATCACCTCCGGCGATCTCGAACTGGATCTGGCACGACGCCGGGTGAGCCGGGGTGGCGTGGTGCTGTCGGTGACCCCGAAGGAGTTCGCGGTCCTGGAACTGTTGCTCCGGCGCGCGGGCCAGGTCGTGTCCCGCAGCGAACTGATCGAGCGGTGCTGGGATGAGATGGCCGAACCCATGTCGAATGTGGTGGACGTGGTGATCGCCCAACTGCGGCGCAAGCTGGGCCCGCCCGCGCTGATCACCACCGTGCGCGGCACCGGGTTCCTGGTCGACGCCGATGGGTGAGCTGTCCGGACCGGTACGCCTGCGCAGGCTGCGGTGGCGGCTGACCGCGCTGTACACATTGGTCGCCGCAGTGTTCCTGGCCGCGCTCGCCGGGGTCGCCATCGTCATCGACGACAACGTCCGCCGCGACGTCCTCGACAACGAACTCGAACGGGTGACCGAGCGGCTATCCATGCGACTGGCCAACGGTGAGCAGGTTCACGCTGAGGACGACAACCTGAACCTGATGGGATTCGCCTTGGCCACGGCCGACTCGTCGGGTCGTTTCGTGGTGCGGACACGCGAGAACATCGAGGTACTGCCCAGCGCCTTGGACCAGGTGATCACCGAGGCACGCCCTGCGGACGAGGCATTCCCCCTGGACCACACCGCCAGCGACGGCAGACCGGTCCGGGTACTGGCCACATTGGTCCCCGCACGTGATGACCAGCCCGACACCGTGGTGATCATGTCCGATGACCCCACGTTGTGGCTGTCCGGGCAGGCTCGGACGCTGGGGTGGCTGACCTTCGGTTGCGCGGTGCTGTTGCTGTTCGCCGCCGGGATCGCTCACCTGCTGTCCGGCCGCGCGGTACGCCCGGCGGCTGAGGCCCTGCGACAGCAGGAGCAGTTCCTGGCCGAGGCCTCCCACGAACTGCGGACCCCGCTGACCACCCTGCGCCTGCTGGCGGAGGAGGGCGCCCGATCGCCTGTCCGCGCCCAGCACGCCCTCACCGATGCGGTGGTGCTCGCCGACCGCATGGGCCGGCTGGTGCAGGGCCTGCTCATCCGGGCCCGCGCCAAGGCGGGCACGCTGGCGGTGGAACGGGTCCGGCTGCGGCTGGACCTGCTCGCCGAGTCCGTTGTCGAGCAACTCGGCGAGCCCCGGGTGTCCGTGCTGACCGAGCCGACCATCATCCTGGGTGACCCCGACCTGCTCGAACACGCCATCCGCAACCTCGTGGAGAACGCAGTCCGGCACGGCGGCGGCACGGCCGTCGAGGTCGAGATCGCCGATGACCGGATCAGCGTGCGCGATCACGGTCCGGGGTTCGGCGACCGGCCGAGCTCCGAGGGAACCGGAATCGGCCTGTCGCTGGTCCGCTGGATCGCCGACCTGCACGACGCGACCCTCACCTTGGACAACCCGGGCGGCGCGCTGGCCACGCTCACCTTCCCGCATGACCGGACCTGATCGGCGTACGCCGCGCCACCTGGGTCGTCGCCCAGTTCATGATCCCTTCCAGCGGTCCACGCCCGACCAGTCGTTGCCACACCGTGGCCGCGATCAGGCCGACCACCACCGACCAGAGGAACAGGTGCTCGACCGGCAGCCAGGCCATCGACACCGCATGCAGCACGTAGGCAGTCAGTGTCATCGACCCCAGTGCGATCGCGGGCGTCAGCAGTAGCCGCGCGAACCGGATACGGGTGAGCAGCAGCAGCGACCCGATCAGGGCGACCGCCAGGCCACCCGAGCCGAGGATCTCGAAGGTCGTGCCCGAGTGCGGATCCGCGGCCAGCAACGACAGCAGGTCGTGTTCAGGACCCGTCTCCGTGTCCTTCTTCGTCACGGTCGCAGCCTCGGAGACCCCGGGCAGGAGACTCGCCAGCCAGGCGCCGCCATACCCGACCACCGAGGCCACCGCACCCCACGCGACCAGCAGCCGCTGAACGCGTACTTCGGTCAGGTCGAGACGACCGATCGCCAGCCCGACGAACATGAAGGTTATCCACACCAGCGCCGGATAGTTCCCGGCCAGCAAGATCCTGGTCAGCCCGGACGGATCCGATATCTCCGCGGCGATCGGCGCGAGCAGCCACACCAGTACCGGTGAGACCGTCGTCCACACCGCGGCGGCGATCAGCAGCCTGCGCGGGCCCCAGGACAGGAACGGCACCGCCGCGATGAACAGCACCCCATAGACGTGCAGGATCACCGGAAACTCCGGGCTGAGCACCCCCACCACGGCACCCAGCGCGAACAACAGCGCCCCGCGCACCACGACCCGCAGCCGCGCCCGCACCAGGTCATCACCGGTCACCGGAACCGACCGGCCCGAGATCAACGCCAGCGTCAGGCCGCCGAGCACCGCGAACAGGATCGACGAACGCCCGTGCACAAGGCCGCCCCAGGTCTGCGGCGACCAGGACAGCTCAGGCGCGGTCACCGCGAACGTATGCGCACCGATCATGCCCACCAACGCCACACACCGTGCGACATCGAGCCCGGTCAACCGAGTGGCCGTAGTCCGCACCGACGACACGGCGGTCACCGGAACCGGAATGGGCATCGTCGTCACCATCGAACACCTCCGCGGATCACAGAGAACGAGTAAGTCGCTCCCACAGTCGCGGACCATCTATGAGGAAACTATGAGCACCCCACCGGGACCAACCTGGTGAGTGACGTCAAGCACATCGCGCACCGCTGACCGAAAAGGCCCGGAGCGCTCTATCTCGCGAACGGGCCAACTTGAGTGGCAGAAACAGGCTCTGGCCACCGCGAGCGGCAACACAGCCAACATCACTGGCGACCGACACCAATTCCGTTGACGTGAACTGACCGCCGAAGCCAGGTGCGGCTGACGTTGGCGGACAACTGGCGCCTGTCGAAACACTTCGAAGCCGTTGCACTACAACGGTTTCGTCAATATCTGCTTTGACGCTGCAGCAACGTTAGGCCCCTATGGGGCAGAGGCAAAGCGGGACGACGGGAAGATGTGCTCCCACCGGCGGTCTGCGCCGAAGAAAGTGCGGCGATCTGCGATTCGACGTGCTGAGCGAGCCGGACGGCGGGACCGAGATCTCAGCGGGGCACGCTTCTGGCGTGTTCGGTGAGTGCTCCGGCCACAACGGACACAACCACGCTCAGTGCGATCACAGCCTCCGCCCAGAGGAAGGCCGTGTAGTCGAGCAACGACCCGATCGGCGGTGATCCCGGCGCTATGTTGCGGAAACCGGCGAGCGCGAAGAGCGTGGCCGCCATGAAGCCGAACGCGGGCCAGACCAGGCCGCGGCGGCGCGAGACGAGAGACCGCGCGCCGACCAGCACCGCGATCGCCACCGCCCACATCGTGATCATCATGAAAGTCGCGAAGACCAGCACGCTGATCGACCGGCCGAACCGGACGTCGAGCGTGCCCATACCACTCAGGCCGTCGTAGCCGATGATCGACAGCGCGAAGAGGCTGTCCACTTTGTCCAAGGTGAGCAGCACCGGCACCGGGTGGCCGTTCTCCTCGGCGGCGAACTGGATCCTGGTCCGGTAGCTGTCGAACGGATAGTCGGTGACGGTGCCGCTGGACAGGGCGATTGGCAGGTCGACGCTGGAGATACGTTGACGTGCCGGGAAAATCTGGTCACCACGCAGGTTGGAGGAGTTCAGCAGTTTCAGATCGGCGGCCGGGACGAGGCCTTCTTCGTCGCCGAGCCTGCCGCGAGGCACGATCAGCACCCTCAGGACGACTTCCCGTGCCACGGTGTCCACCCGTTGCACCGAGGCGTTCACGTCGATCCGGTCGGGCTCGTCGGCGCCGACCGCATGCCAGGTTTCCCCGGCACTCCGATCGATCGCGTGTAACCACGTGCCCACCCCGATCGCGGCAACCAGCAGGAGCACCGCCGAGACGGCCTTGACCGGACGGGACAGCCTGCTCTTGGACGGCATCGCGTCATCATGTCAGCGGTCGTTCACCGGCGCCGACGCCGGACGCGACTCTCACCCTTCCCGGTGAGCGCCCGCCGCCGTGGCCGCGGCGGAAACCGGACCGCGGCTGTGCGACGCCCACCGGGTGCGTCCCTTCCTGATCGAATGCGCCGGGGCGAGACCGCAACGGCCGCGGATCGCCGCCCTCGCCACTCCAGTCAGCCCGCGCTGGATCACCATCACCGGCTCGGCCTGGCTGCTGAATGCCGTATGCGGAGATCCGTCCCTTCATTGTTGTCAACGAGCAGGAACCCTCTACATGGGACGACAACACCGGGTCGGGTAACTCCAAGCGAAAATGGCCTTCGCTCCTCGACTCGGTTGGCCCGAATTACCTCAACCAGAAATATCCGCAAACCACTCCCCTGTCGTTCGACGACCGTCGGGGCCATCCACTCGGGAATCGACAGTGAGTTCTATCCCGAAGGTCGTATTCCGGCAGGCTACGGGGGACCCGGCCCCTTGCCCACGGTGGACAAATGCGATGGAAAGAAGCCCCGGTGGCCGGGGATGACCCGGGTGAGCGAAGCCGTCCGGCCGGACGACACGACAGCCGGGGCCGCACGTTCGCCGCAACCCGACGTCCTGATCGGGTGACGCGGCGAGGTGGAGAGGCCGAATTCGGCGTGACCATGACGACCACGCTGTTTCCGCCGCGCGCCGTACGAACATGTACCGGCTATTCTCCGGGTGGTTTGACCCGAAGCACCAATACGGACGGGGAATCGAGAACCGCGATGAAGCAGAGCCTGCTCACCGCGACGGCGGTCGTACTGCTGTGGGCGCTGACCGCGGCACGGCTGGCGAGGTGGCGGATCAGCGCTCCCATCGTGATGGTCACCGCCGGTCTGGCGATCGGATTCAGCACGCAGAACGTGCTCGGCAGCGGACTGAACACCGAAATCGCGCAGCACGTCGCCGAGATCATGCTCGCGCTCCTGCTGTTCGTCGACGCCACCGCACTCGGTAGCGGCTACCTCGGCCGGGACGGCAGGACCGTGGCGCGCCTGCTGTTCATCGCCCTGCCCCTGTCCCTTCTGGCCATCATGGGGATAGGCCTGCTCGTCCTGCCCGGCCTGTCCTGGGCCGTCGTCCTGCTCATCGCCTGCATCATCACCCCGACCGACTTCGCCCCGACCGCCTCGGTGGTGCGCGATTTCCGCATCCCCGAGCGAGTTCGCCACATCCTGAACGTCGAAAGCGGCTACAACGACGGCATCATCGCGCCCGTATTCGTCTTCGCGCTCACCCTCGCCGGCGATCGGAGTCACGCGAACTCCCCCGAGCAAGCCCTCAAGACCGCCGTACCCGCCGCCATTCTGGCCGTCGTCACCGGCATCATTGTCGGCGCGGTCACCGCCATGGCCATGAACAAGGCCACCGAGCACGAGTGGGCCAGCGACCAATCCCTGCGCATCGCCACCGTCGCCGTCCCCCTGCTGACCTACAGCGTCGCCGTGCCCATCGGAGGCAACGGGTTCGTCGCCGCGTTCGTCTGCGGAATCGCCTACAAGGCGACCCGGCACCACCATCCCGGTGAAGCCGAACTCGGCCTGGTGGAAGACGTCACCTCACTGTCGGGCATGGCGTTGTGGTTCGTCTTCGGCAGCGCCACCGTGCTCGTGCTCCAATTCGGCATCACCTGGGGCATGGTCGTTCTCGCCCTCGCCGCGCTCACCATCGCCAGGGCCGCACCGGTGCTGGTTACCCTGCTGGGCACCGACCTGCGCTGGCGAGACCGCTTCACCGTGGCCTTCCTCGCACCTCGCGGCGTCGCCTCCATCGTCTTCGGGCTGCTCGCCTTCAACTCCCTCGACGGCGACGACGCCGACATCGCCCTCATCGTCACCGCCCTCACCGTGCTGGGCAGCGTCCTCGCCCACGGAATCGCCGCCACCGCCTGGACACACCGAAAAGCGCCACAACCCAGCGAGACCGCATAGGCGCCACGCAGGTGTGCGTGCGCCGGGTCTGTAACGCGAACGGTGTTTCCGGGTGTGGGTGAGAGCGTCCGTAATGTGTTCGACGGAGCGCTTCGGCGCTGGGAGACTGACCGGCCGTGAAGGGATTTCCGCAGGATGTCGCCGACGTGGTCAACCGGGTGCGCCAGGGGGAACGGGTCAAGTTCCTGTTCTTCTGGGGCCACCGGCCGGAGCGGGACGGGAGCGTCGGGCGGGGCTGCCTGAGCCAGTGGTGGCCGGCGGCCTTCGCGGTGGACGGCCGGACGTTCGCCACCGCCGAGCACTACATGATGTGGCGGAAGGCCATGCTCTTCAGCGACGAGGCGTGCGCCGAGGGGATCCTGGCCGCCGGGCATCCACGGCAGGCCAAGGAGTTGGGGCGCAGCGTCGTAGGGTTCGACCAGGGCCGGTGGGAGGCGTGCCGGTACGAGATCGTGCTCACCGGCAGCGTGGCGAAGTTCGGGCAGCACACCGATCTGCGCCGTTTCCTGCTGGGCACCGGCCAGCGGGTGCTGGTCGAGGCCAGTCCGCTCGACCCGGTGTGGGGCATCGGGCTGGCGGCGGACGACCCCGGCGCCGAGGACCCGACGCGGTGGCGTGGGCTGAACCTGTTGGGCTTCGCGTTGACGCACGCGCGGGCGGTCCTGGAGGCGTCAGCCTGAACGAAGCGGAGGACGAACGACCCGAAGGACGGTGCCGAGGGTGACGCTCGGTCGGCGGGACTGCGGCGCACAACCTCGTCGTGGATGCGGGTAGTGACGGTGCCCGCTGTCATGTCATGCCTTCCGTGATGATCCTTTATGGACAGTCCTCAGTGGAGGGGAGGGTGGTAGGCGAGGGTGGGGGCCAGCACGGTGAGCAGGCCGAGCACCAGCGGCAGCAGCACGATCAGATAGGTGAAGGTGAACCCGACGATGTCGCGGGCCTTGAGCGAAAGCACGCCCAGCAGCGGGAGCATCCAGAAGGGGTTGATCAGGTTGGGCAGGGCTTCGGCGGCGTTGTAGATCTGCACGGTCCAGCCGAGGCTGACGTGGGCGTCGTTGGCGGCCTGCATGACATACGGCGCCTCGATGACCCACTTCCCGCCGCCGGAGGGGATCAGGAAGCCGAGCACGATGGAGTAGCCGCCGATGAGCAGGGGGAACAGCCCGGCGACGGTGGCGCCGGTGAACGCCGCCCCGAGATGATGGGACACGCTGTGCCCGGCGCTGTCGGTGGCCTTGGTCAGGATCGCCGCGATACCGGCGTAGAACGGGAACTGGATGAGGACGCCGCCGGTGGCGGGGACGGCCTTGGTGACCGCGGCGAGGAATCGGCGCGGTCGCCAGTGCAGCAGCAGGCCGAGTGCCAGGAACAGCAGGTTGTAGGTGTTGAGGCCGGAGATCGCGGCGATCGGGTCCTTGCTGCCGAACTCCCGTACCGCCCAGCCGCCGACGAGCGCGACCACGACGATCGTGAGCAGCGGGCTGTACTCCAGCCATTCGCCGGGCCGGGTGCGGGGCGGATCCTGCTCGACCGGATCGTGCGGGTCGACGCCCAGGTCGTCCGCGGTCCGGATGAGATCACCGCGGGGAGCGGAGAAGAACGCCACCGCGACGCAGACCGCCACGACGACGGCGGCCAGCAGCAGTGACTGCCAGGTGAAGATGGTTTCGCGGAACGGGAGCACGCCGGTGATTGGCAGCAGCGAGGAGGGAATGCTGGCGCGGTTGGCCTGCAGCTGCGCGGCCGAGGAGCTGAGTCCCAGCGCCCAGCTGCCGCCGAGGCCGAGATAGGCGGCGGCCCCGGCGGCCCGGTAGTCCATCCGCAGTCCCGGGCGTTCGGCGAGGCGGCGGACCAGCAACGCGCTGAAGATGAGGCTGAAACCCCAGTTGAACAGCGCGGAGACGAGGCTGAGCGCCGCGACCATGGCGATCGCGCCGCGCCCGGTCCGGGGCCGCCGGGCGAGCCGGTCGATCACCCGCCGGAC
>NZ_JBHYIQ010000178.1:0-11626 GCF_042739895.1 Amycolatopsis sp. NPDC059021 | reverse complement strand
CTCCTTGAGGGATCCAGAGTCCCTCAAGGAGGCCCCCACGGACCTTTCAGACCACGGTGTAGCCGGCGTGTTCGACAAGGAACGCTCCGGCATTCGCTCGCAAATAGACGGAGAAACGACAGGTCCGGTGGCTCAAGAATTTCTACTCTTAAGCTACCCGGAGATCACCACAAGTCAGCTCACGAAGTGAATCCACCATCGTTGAAATAATTCACTTCACTGCGCCAAGAACAGGCGAAGCTCATCACGACGGAATGTAGAGCCACCAGATATCACCTTCCTGGCGACACAGGTAAGGGATCCCCGTATTACGCGTAAGGCCTTCACCCTCATCGTGACACTGGGCCCACGTGTTATGCGGCGACCACCTTACCCAGTCCAGTGGGGCCGAATATCCCGCAGGCCTTACCGCGTCCAGTGAGCTCGCGCTCGCGGTCACTGTTGACACTGATGCGATTCCGCCGACCATCATCAGCGACCCCGCAACCACAGCAGCTACCCGACCAAACTTAGTCAACACACCCTCCCTTGTATTAGACTACCAAGAACAATTGGTAGCATGGCAAGCAACTACCAGTCAAGACGATCACCGGCATGCCGTTCCGGCAATAGTTCCTTTATTTATCCGAAAATCGTAGAATTCACGACGAAGATCAGGAAGATCCGCGCCTGGCCCGCGTGCCTGCTGCTAGACCACGGTGTACCCGGCGTGTTCGAGGGCGGCGACGACGTCTTCGCAGTGTTCGGGACCGCGGGTTTCCAGCGCGAGCGAGACGTCGACCTCACCGAGCGAGCCGGAGATGCGCGAGTGCTCGACGTCGAGGACGTTCGCGCCGAGTTCGCTCACGCACGAGAGCACCGCCACCAGCGAGCCCGGGCGGTCGGGGACGCGCAGGTGGAGTTTGAGGTAGCGTCCGGCGGCCGTCATCCCGTGCTGGACGATCTGCACCAGCAGCACGGGATCGACGTTGCCACCGGAGAGGATCGCGACGACCGGCGGTTCGAACGCGCCGGGATGCTGCAGCAACGCGGCGACCGCGGCGGCGCCCGCCGGTTCGACGACGAGCTTGCGCCGTTCCAGGCACAGCAACACCGCGCGGGACAACGATTCTTCGGAGACGGTCACGATGTCGTCCACAAGGGACGACACGTGCGCGTAGCTGACCGGGCCCGGTTCGCCGACCGCGATCCCATCGGCCATTGTGGACAGTTGACGCAGCCGGACCGGTGCGCCGGCGGCCAGCGACGGCGGGAAGGCGGCCGCTTCCTCCGCTTGGACGCCGACGATCCGGACGTCCGGCTTGACGGCCTTCACCGCCGAAGCGACCCCGCCGACGAGCCCGCCACCGCCGGCGGCGACGAGCACCGTGCGGGCACCGGGGACCTGATCCAGGATTTCCAGCCCGACCGTGCCCTGGCCCGCGATGATGTCCGGATGGTCGAAGGGGTGGATGAACACCGCGCCGGTCCGGTCGCCGAACGAGATCGCCTCGGCCAGCGTCTCCTCCAGTACCGCGCCGTGCAGGTGGACGTCGGCGCCGTAGCCGCGGGTGGCCGCGAGCTTCGGCAGCGGGGCACGCAGCGGCATGAACACGGTCGCCTTGGTGCCCAGCAACGACGAAGCGAGCGCGACGCCCTGCGCGTGGTTGCCCGCGCTGGCCGCGACCACGCCCCTGGCGCGTTCCTCCTCGCTCAGCCCGTGGATCCGGGTGTAGGCTCCGCGGATCTTGAACGACCCGGTGCGCTGCAGGTTCTCGCACTTCAGGTACACCGGACCACCGTGCAACCTGCGGAGATCCCGCGCGTGCTCCATCGGCGTGACCCGGGTGATCCCTTCGAGAAGTTCCCGGGCTTCCCGGATCCTCTCGAGGCTGACGAGTTCCATGGCACCGGATGATGCCACTTACCGGACATGCGGGCTGGGACCACGGCGGGCCGAGTACCCTGGACGCGGCGGCGACGGCTGATCAGGGAGCGAATATGGCAACGGGTGACCACGCGAACACCGCTCGACCGGTGCGCGCGACCCGCTCCGCCAGCGTGCTGTCCCTCGTCGTCGGCGTGCTGTCCGCGGCGGCGCTGACCGGCGCCGCGGTCTTCACGGTCGACAGGGCGGGATGCGCGGCGCCCGCGCAGTACATCCGCCACGACAACCACGTCGAACTGGTCGGCGGCTGCGTGAACGGCGAAGAACTGCCACCCGCGCCGCACGCGCCTTCTGGGAGTGCGTCCGCTGAGGACGCCCAGCCCGGCAACTACCGCCCGTAGGTTCTCTCAGTCCAGCGCGGCGAGCAGGTCGGCGACCAGGTCCCGGCCGTCCTCGATACCCACGGACAACCGCAGCAGATCGGCGGGCACCTGCAGGGTGGAGCCCGCGGTGCTTGCGTGGGTCATCCGGCCGGGGTGCTCGATCAGCGACTCGATCCCGCCGAGGGATTCGGCCAGGATGAACAGCTTCGTCCGCGAAGCGACCTCCAGCGCGGCCTGTTCGCCGTCGACGTGGCTGAACGACACCATGCCGCCGAACCGGCGCATCTGCTTGGCCGCCGTCTCGTGGCCGGGGTGCTCAGGAAGGCCAGGGTAGTAGACCTTGACCACCTTGGGGTGTTTCACCAGCGCCTGGACGATCTTCTCGGCGTTGTCGCTGTGCCGCTCCATGCGCAGCGCGAGCGTCTTGAGCCCGCGCAGGGTGAGCCACGCGTCGAACGGGCCGGGCACCGCGCCCGCCGAGTTGCGCAGGAAGAACAGCTGCTCGCGGATCTCGTCCTCATTGGTCACCACGGCGCCGCCGACGACGTCGGAGTGCCCGCCGAGGTACTTGGTGGTCGAGTGCACGACGATGTCCGCGCCCAGCGCCAGCGGCGTCTGCAGGTACGGGGTCGCGAAGGTGTTGTCGACGACCAGCCGGGCACCGGCCTCGTGCGCGACACCGGCCAGCGCGGCGATGTCGGCGATGCCGAGCAGCGGGTTCGTGGGCGACTCGCACCAGACGAGCTTGGTCTCCGGCCGGATCGCGGCCCGCACCTCGTCCACATTGGACAGATTGGCGACGGTGTGCTCGATGCCCCACAGGCTCAGCACCTTGTCGATCAGCCGGAACGTGCCGCCGTACGCGTCGTTCCCCAGCACGAGGTGATCACCCGGCCGCAGCACGGTGCGCAGCACGGCGTCGGACGCGGCCATGCCGGAGGCGAAGGCCAGCGCGTGCCTGCCGCCCTCCAGCGCGGCCAGCGCCTGCTCCAGCGCCGTCCTGGTCGGGTTCGCGGTGCGCGAGTACTCGTAGTCACCCTCGCGGGTGCCCCCGACGCCGTCCTGCGCGTACGTCGAGGTCTGGTAAATCGGCACGATGACGGCACCCGTGCGCGGATCGGGCTGCTGCCCGGCATGGATGGCACGTGTCTCGAAACCCAGCGCTGAGTAGTCGTCGACCATGCCACCAGGGTACGGGGAACCCCCGACAATCCCAGTAAGTGGGAGTAACTTCACCACCGGCCCGGCGGCTGCGGCGGCGGATACTGCTGGTGAGGAGGCTGTGGCGGGGCGTGACCGCCTGGCCGGATCGGTGCGGCGACGCCGATCAGCATCCCGATGTATGGACTGAGCAGGGCGGCAGCGGCGGCGCACGCCACCAGCGCGAGCACGAGCAGTACCCAGGCGCTGCTCCCGTAGCTCACCTCCACGACCGCGCCGACGAGCGCGAGTCCCGCGCCACCCAGGGTGAGCAGCGATGCCGCCTTCTTACCGGCGTACAGGCAGGCGGCCCCGGCGAGCACGACCGCCCACGCCACCAGCTCCACGATCAGCCAGAAGACCCCGGCGTACCGCCACGTCCTGCGCGAGACGGCCGACAGCACGATCGCGACGACCGCGAGCAGCGCGAAAACCCCGGCCGTGCCCCAGCGAAGGAGCCGTACCGCGGGCAACTCCGGCTGCGCGGGTGTCGCGAGCGGCGCGCCACCGAGGGTGGCCATCGCGGCACGCTTGCGGCGGATCGGACGCAGCACCAGCGCCACCACGGCGAGCACGAGCACCACCGGCGCGAGGGTCACGCAGGCGACCGTGCCGTACGCGGTCGCGATCTTGAACTCGAACGTCGCCTTGAGGAACCGGCCATACCGCACGTCGTAGAAGAGCGGTTCGAGCCAGCCGAGCGCGATCGTGAGCGTGGTGCCTGCGATCAGCGTCACGAGCCCGCCGACGGTGCGCGTGAACACCAGGATCCCGCCCACCAGCAGGATGATTCCGAACAGGAGGAACAGGCCGAGCGCGGCGATGGAGCCACCGCTGAGGTCCCCGATGGAGGTGCCCTTGGGCAGCGTTATGAGCGCCACGATCGGCTTCGAGAAGACGGCTCCGCCGAGCACGAGACCCAGCACGGCGGTGACGATCGCGGTCACGCCGGTCTTGAGCGGCGGTCGCGCCGCCACCGGTGGTGGCGGCGGGTACGGGTAAGCCATCGCGCGTTACCGCGGGTACTGCTGCGGGTAGCCGCCTGCCTGCGGGTAGGCCCCGAGGGGCTGTGCCTTGCCGACCCACACCGCGGTCGGGCGCACCAGCGACAGCACCAATGTCGCGGTCGCCGGGATGACGACGAACACGAGCGCCACGATCCCCGCCCCGGCGACCATGCTGCCGCTGAAGTGCCGCAGCGCGCTCAGGCCGACCAGGCTCAGGACGAACCCGATGAGCACCACCGCGATCGCGAGGGCACTGCCGATGATGCTGAGCATCCGGCCCGCGGGTTTCTTGAGGAACAGCAGGATGCCACCGGCCAGCAGCAGACCGGCGAGCACGAGGTAGAGGAACGCCGTGACGAGCATGAGCCAAGGCAGGTAACGGCTGTAACCGAACACGGCGACGATCTGGATGACCGCGCTGACGAGGTAGTACACACCGCCCAGCACCGCGAGCACGCCGGCGGTGATCGCCGTGGCGCCGCTCGGTTTCTGGTGCGGGGGAACGAAACCGGGCGCCTGCGGATAACCGCCGGGATACGGCTGGCCGTAGGCGGGCTGCTGCCCCGGCACCGGATAGCCGCCCGAGGGCGGATACTGCGGCGGTACCCCTGGCTGTCCCTGGTTCGGCTGCTGTCCCGGGTACTGCGGATACGACACGGTGTTCCCCTCGCCCTTCGGTCACCCCCAAGCCGGTGACCACCCTGCAGCGGAGCGTACCGGTCGGGCGTGCCTCGCGGCGGGTTCTTCACGCGTGGGAGTGCCAGGTCACCACTGCCGCGGCGGGGAGTACCCCTGCGGTCCCTGACCGTACGGCGGCAGCATGGTCTGCGGGCGATGACGCAGGTATTTGAACGTCGGCGGCAGGACCGCGAAGAGCAGCGTCAGCGGTGCGAGCGCCATGAGCGCGACACGGTCGTAGGCCGCGAAGTTCCGCAGGCGGAATACGGCGGTGAAGTACTTCGCGTAGGTCGAGACGGCGACGGGTTCGAGCAGGATCGCCGCGATCGCCAGCAGCGCGCCGAGCAGCAGCAGGACAGCGCCCGCCGTCGCGCGGAACAACGTCGACAACGCGCCGACGAGCAGCAACAGCCCGGCGACGAGATAACAGGCGAGGCCGGCGAGCACCATCGGCGGCAGATCACCGAGGCTGAGCCCGGACGGGAGGTCGATGAACCGCGTGACCGGCACGTATCCCGCCGCCACCGCGGCCAGCAGGCCGAGCAACGCGGCGAGGACGGCCGTCGCTCCGGTCGGGCGCGATACCGGGGCTCCGTAAGGGAGACCTGGCTGCGGTGCTGGGTATCCGTACGGACCGGTCACGGCTCTCCCGTCGGGCTGTCGGCGCAAGGACGCGGCGCTCACCCTAGCCCGGGAAAACCCGCCGTCGACCGGAAACGACGGACGGTATGAAGACGTGTTGCCCCCGGCCGGACGGCCGGGGGCATCACGGGTGGTCTAGCGGATCACCACTGCTGGGGTGGCTGGCCGAAGCCTCCGCTCGGCGGGCCCTGCTGGCCCGGCTGCTGGCCGTAGCCCTGCGGGGGCTGGCCGTATCCGGGCTGCTGCGGCTGACCCGGCTGACCGTACGGCTGCTGCGGCTGACCGTAACCCGGCTGCTGCTGCTCCGGCTGGCCGTAACCACCCGGATGCTGCTGACCCGGCTGCGCGAACCCGCCGCTGGACGGGTTCGGCCCACCCGGCTGGCCATAGGGCTGCGGCGGCTGGCCGTACCCGGGCTGCTGGCCCGGCTGGCCGAAACCACCCGGCTGGCCGGGCTGGCCGAAGCCACCCTGCGGGGCACCGTACGGACCGGGCGCACCGGGACCGGACGGCGTCGAACCGCCACCGAGGCCGGCGAACTGCGCCGTCGCCGGGATCACCGCGAGCACACCGACGATGAGGATCAGGATGCCCAGGATCAGCGGCGGGATCCCGCCACCGACGGACGCCTTGGCGGTCGCGCTCATCCTTGCCAGCGTCTCGGAGTTCGGCGTCAGGCCGATCTTCAGCAGCAGCGAGAACAGCGCCAGGATCACGCCACCGCCGAGCACGACGAACGGCACGACGGTCTTGATGGTGCCGCTCAGCTTGCCCGCGAGCGCGAGCCCGACACCGCCGGCGAGCGAGATCAGCGAGCCGACCAGGATCAGGATGACGTAGAGCCAGACCGTGCCCGGCCCGATGAGGCCCGCCTGCTCCAGGATCTTGTCGATCTCGGCCTGGTTCGGCAGGCCGTCGAAGACCTTCGAGTAGTCGCTGGCGTCACCGAGGTAGACGAACGAGAAGATCAGCGCGATCAGGCCGAGCAGGGCGACGACACCGCCGGCGATGTAGCCGTACAGCGCGTTGCCACCGCCACCCCCGGCGGGAGCGGCGCCGAACGCCGACGCCGGCTGGCCGAAGCCGCCACCCGGCGGCGGGCCGCCGAAGCCGCCCGGGGCACCGAAGCCCTGGGGCTGGCCGGGCTGACCCGGTTGCGGTTGACCGGGCTGTCCGTACGCGGGCTGCGGCTGGCCGTAGGCACCCGGCTGCCCATAGCCCGGCTGCTGCTGGCCGAACCCGCCGACCGCGGCGGGGTTGTCGGCCGCGCTCGGCGGCGGGGCGTACGGGATGGCGGGCGGCTGCGAGCCGGGCGGCACCAGCTGGGTGGACTCCGCGCCGGGCGCGTCGCCGCCCCCGACCGGGTTCACCAGCTGGGTCGCGTTCGCGTCGCCTTGCTGGGCGGGCTGCCCACCCTCGCCCTGCTGCACGGGCTGCACGACCTGGGTGGGCTCCGGCGTCTCACCGAACTGGCCGCCCTGCGGCTGCTGCGGCTGGGCCGGCTGGACGACCTGGGTCGGTTCCGGTGAGCCGAACGGACTGTCCTGCTGCGGCTGGGGGCCACTCGGCGGGCCCTGCGGTGGCTGGCCGCCACCCCACGGCTGGTTCGGTGGCTGCGGAGCACTCATTTGGGTCTTGAACCCCCTTGACGAGGACACGAAAAAGTTCTAACCAGGCCACACGCTATCGGATAGCCGGGTCAACCGCCGGTAACACCTCGGTGTGCCCGGACGATGAGACCTCTTCTAGCGTCCGGCGAGGAAACTGAGCAGGTCGTGCCGGGTCACCACACCTGCGGGTTTGCCGTCGATCAGCACCAGCGCGCCGTCCGCGCCCTCGAGCGCGGTCATCGCGGCGCCGACCTGCTCACCGGCCCCGATCGTGGGCAGCGGCGGCGACATGTGCGTCTCCAGCCGGTCGGCGAGCTGGGCCTTGCCGGTGAACAACGCGTCGAGCAGGTCGCGCTCGTTGACCGCGCCGACGACCTCGGCGGCCATCACCGGCGGTTCGGCACTGACCACCGGCATCTGGCTGACGCCGAACTCGGAGAAGATCGCGACCGCCTCGGCGACGGTCTCGTTCGGGTGACTGTGCACCAGGCTCGGCAGCGACCCGCTCTTGCGCGTGAGGACGTCGCCGACCGTGGCACCCGAGGAGTCCGGGGGCAGGAAGCCGTAGGAGGACATCCACGCGTCGTTGAACACCTTGGTCAGGTAACCACGGCCGCCGTCGGGCAGCAGCACCACGACGACGTCGTCGGGCCCGAGCCGCTCGGCGAGCTTCAGCGCGGCGGCCACCGCCATCCCGCACGAGCCGCCGACCAGCAGGCCCTCTTCGAGCGCGAGACGCCGGGTGGTCTGGAAGGAGTCCGCGTCGGAGACGGCGATGATCTCGTCTGCGATCTCCCGGTCGTAGGTCTCCGGCCAGAAGTCCTCGCCGACACCCTCGACGAGGTACGGCCGCCCGCTGCCGCCCGAGTACACCGAACCCTCCGGGTCGGCGCCGACGACCCGCACCCGGCCGTCGCTGACCTCCTTGAGGTAGCGCCCGGTGCCGGAGATGGTGCCGCCGGTGCCGACGCCCGCGACGAAGTGCGTGATCCTGCCCTCGGTCTGCTGCCACAGCTCGGGGCCGGTCGAGTGGTAGTGGCTCTCCGGGTTCTGCGGATTGGCGTACTGGTTGGGTTTCCAGGCGCCCTCGATCTCGCGGACCAGCCGGTCGGACACGTTGTAGTAGGAGTCCGGGTGTTCCGGCGGCACCGCGGTCGGGCACACCACGACCCGCGCGCCGTACGCCTTGAGCACGTTGCGCTTGTCCTCGCTGACCTTGTCCGGGCAGACGAACACGCACTGGTAGCCCTTGCGCTGGGCGACCATGGCGAGCCCGACGCCGGTGTTGCCCGAGGTCGGTTCGACGATCGTGCCGCCGGGCTTCAGCTCCCCGGAGCGCTCGGCCGCCTCGATCATGCGCAGCGCGATGCGGTCCTTCACGCTCCCGCCGGGGTTGAAGTATTCGACCTTGGCCAGCACGAGCGGCTGTAGCCCCTCGGCCAGTGCGTTCAGCTTGACCAGCGGGGTGTTGCCCACCAGATCGGCGATGTGCTCGACGTAATCCACGCGCACAGCTAAACGGAGCGAGCCCGCCATTGTCCAGCCAAGGCGAAACCGGTCACGCGAGCGGCGGACGGCTCCAGGTGCGCGTCGGTCCGGCGGCGACGTCCCGCGAGGTCCGTCCGGCCACTGGCGAGAACCGTGCGACAGCCAAGCCGCTACCCACCGGTGCCCGGCCGGAGGGCCGTGGCACGTCGAAACGCCGTCCCGTCCTGGAAACCGGCCCGCACGCACCGTGCGTCCCCGGTCCCGCCTCGGCAGGTGACGAGGAGCGGCGCGCTGCTCCGGCAGCGGCTCCAGCGGTGAAGGGGTCCCATGACCGTCCTCCGCGGTTTCGGCATTTCAGTCGGTATCAGGCATCGACGGCCACGCTATCGGCCGATGGCCGTTCGGGGGAAGGGCCGCTCACCAGATCGGACCAGACGTCGTCACCGGCACGTGCCCGTTCCGTCCAGCCGCGGGGCCATTTGCGGCGGAGCCCGTGGTCCGTCCGTGTCGCGGCCCCGGTCAGCCGGGCCTCGGTCTTCTCGCCGAAGTCGACCTCGTTCTCGAACCTGGCGCCTGCGAAGGAACCCCCGGCGGCGCCGAAGTCCACCGAGCGGAAGTCGACCAGGCCGTCGAAGACCGTGTTCTTGAAATCCGCTTTGCTCACATAGGACGTGCCGCGGAACGACGTCGTTCCCACGAAGGTGGCGCCGTAGAACACCGCGGACCGGACACGGCAGTGGGTGAAGGTGAAGTTCGTGAGCGTCGCGCCGACCAGATCGAGATCGACATCCGGCCAGTAGGCGGGGTTTTCGCCGTCCTTGCCCGGCCGCAGGTGCAGGGTCAGCACGCGTTCCGCGGTGCGGCGTACCTGGAGTTCCTGGCGGTTCTCCTCGTCCTCGGGATCATGCTGGAAGGGCATCCGCAGGTAGGCGCACAGGACGTTGACGATGGTCTGCCGCTGTTCCTCGTGTTCCTGCGCGAGCCGTTCCAGCGCGTACAGCCCGGCGAGCCGGACGGGGGCCTTGTCGCTGCCCAGTTGTTCGGCGGCCTTGCTGTACATCTCGGTCACCCGGCGCTGCGTGGCGTCGTGGTCCTTCTGCACCAGGTCGAGTTCGGCGGACCGCTGGCGCCGCGCGGCGAGCAGGAGCGCGGCCGCGCCGCCGGTGCCGACGACGACGTTGGCCGCGGTGCGCAGCGCGTCCAGCCGGGCCGAGTCCTCCGGTCTGCCGCCGCCGAGGGTCGAAAGCAGGGTGATCGCCGCCGTCGTCGCGAGGACGAAGAGCCCCGCGCCCCAGAGCAGGATGGTCCGTGTCGACAGCACTCGATGGCTCGTCACGGCGGCGCATTGTGCCAGCGTTCGCGAAACCGTGTTCGCCTTTTGGACGTGTTCCGCGTCGCCCCCGGCTTGTCACCCACGCCACACACTCCCAAGATGGTGACCAAGCGCTTATTTCAGTACTCGACGAAGAGGTCTGTGATGCCTGAAGCCGTGATTGTCTCCGCCGCGCGCTCGCCGATCGGGCGCGCCAACAAGGGTTCGCTGGTCAGTATGCGGCCCGACGACCTCGCGGTGCAGATGGTGCGCGCCGCGCTCGACAAGGTGCCGCAGCTGGACCCGGCCGACATCGACGACCTGATGCTGGGCTGTGGCCTGCCGGGCGGCGAGTCCGGCTTCAACATGGGCCGCGCCGTCGCGGTCGAGCTCGGCTACGACCACCTGCCGGGGTGCACCATCACCCGCTACTGCTCCTCCAGCCTGCAGACCACCCGCATGGCACTGCACGCGATCAAGGCGGGCGAGGGCGACGTCTTCATCTCGGCGGGCGTCGAGACCGTGTCCCGCTTCGGCAAGGGCAGCTCGGACTCGTGGCCCGACACGCACAACCCGCTGTTCGCCGAGGCCGAGGCCCGCACCCAGGCGACCGCCGAGCAGGGCTCGGACACCTGGACCGACCCGCGGACCGAAGGCAAGGTGCCGGACGTCTACATCGCGATGGGCCAGACCGCCGAGAACCTCGCGCGGCTCAAGGGCGTCACGCGGGAGGACATGGACGAGTTCGGTGTCCGGTCGCAGAACCTCGCCGAAAAGGCCATCGCGGACGGGTTCTGGGCCAAGGACATCACCCCGGTCACGCTCCCGGACGGCACGGTCGTCTCGAAGGATGACGGCCCTCGCGCGGGCGTCACGCTCGAAGGCGTCTCGGGGCTGAAGCCGGTGTTCCGGCCCGACGGGCGGGTCACCGCGGGCAACTGCTGCCCGCTCAACGACGGCGCCGCCGCGCTCGTGGTCATGTCCGACACGAAGGCTCGTGAACTGGGCATCACGCCGCTCGCGCGCGTCGTTTCGACCGGGGTTTCCGGGCTGTCGCCGGAGATCATGGGCTACGGGCCGGTCGAGGCGTCGAAGCAGGCGCTGTCCCGCGCCGGGCTGTCCATCGGCGACATCGACCTCGTCGAGATCAACGAGGCGTTCGCGGCGCAGGTCATCCCGTCCTACCGCGACCTCGGGATCGACATCGACCGGCTGAACGTCAACGGCGGCGCGATCGCCGTCGGGCACCCGTTCGGCATGACCGGCGCGCGGATCACCTCGACGCTGATCAACTCGCTGCAGCACCACGACAAGCAGTTCGGCCTGGAGACGATGTGCGTCGGCGGCGGCCAGGGCATGGCCATGGTCCTCGAACGCCTCTCCTGACCTGGTAACGGTCCGTGGGGGCCTCCTTGAGGGACCCAGAGTCCCTCAAGGAG
>NZ_JBHYIQ010000177.1:9948-11755 GCF_042739895.1 Amycolatopsis sp. NPDC059021 | reverse complement strand
AGCGCCCGTCGCGGTGTCTCGGCTGGGCGGCGGGGCCTGAGGGGTCGGGCCCGTCACCGCGCAGCCGCCGCCCCCCCCCCCCCCCCCCTTCAGCTCGCGCGCCCGCGCGGAGGAACGCACGCGTGACGGATACGGTAGGACGCATGGATCAGACGGACCCCAGGGCGGCGCGCCGGGATCCCGCCGGCTCCGGCGGGTTCACCGACCTGGCCACCAGCGCGTTCCGAGTGGACCGTGACCGCATCGCCGCGTCCCCCTTCTTCGCCCGGCTCGGCGGCGTGACGCAGGTGGTCAGCGCGGGCGGATCCGGCCTGCTGCACAACCGGCTCACGCACAGCCTCAAGGTCGCGCAGGTGGCTCGCGCGATCGCCGAGCGGATCGGCGCGTCCAGCGACTCCGCCGAGCTGGCCGCGAAGCTCGGCGGCTGCGACCCCGACGTCGCCGAGGCCGCCGCGCTCGCGCACGACCTCGGGCATCCGCCGTTCGGGCACCTCGGCGAGCAGACGCTCGACCGCATCGCCCGGCACCGGTTCGGCCTCGCCGACGGCTTCGAGGGCAACGCGCAGACCTTCCGCATCCTCACCACCACCGACGTGCGCGGCCCGTCCGCGATCGGGCTCGACCTCACCGCCGCGGTCCGCGCGGCCGTGCTGAAGTACCCGTGGGCGCGGCTGCACTTCCCGGATCCGCATCCCGCGCAGCTGCCGATCCCGCCACGCGGCGCGACCGAACCGGGCAGCGCCCCCGGCACCGGGGTGAGCAAGTTTTCCGCCTACTGCACCGAACTCGACGACTTCGCGCAGGCGCGGGCACCGTTCGCCGGCCGGATCGAGAGCTGG
Organism: Amycolatopsis sp. NPDC059021; assembly: GCF_042739895.1. Taxonomy (NCBI): domain Bacteria; kingdom Bacillati; phylum Actinomycetota; class Actinomycetes; order Pseudonocardiales; family Pseudonocardiaceae; genus Amycolatopsis; species Amycolatopsis sp. NPDC059021. The sequence continues at coordinate 10,916 of NZ_JBHYIQ010000177.1, read as the reverse complement.
CAGCAGACCGTCGAAGCGTCCGTAATGGACACCGCCGACGACATCGCCTACGCCATCCACGACCTCCAGGACTTCCACCGCATCGGCGTCCTCCAGCACGCGCCGGTCGCGGCCGAACTGGGGGAGTGGCTCGCGCACGCTCTCGAACTCGCCACGCTCGACGACGCGACGCTGGAGGCCGAGCAGCGGCGCCCCGGCCGCTCGCTGGAGCGGCTGCGCCGCCGCATGCACGCCAAGGACGCCTGGATCGTCGACGACGACGCGTTCGCCAGCGCCGTCGCGCGAGTCCACTCCGAACTCGTTGACGGTCTGCTCGCCGGCGCGTTCGACGGCTCCATCGAGGCGGAGCAGGCGACGGCGGCGTTCTCGACGGGCTGGACGACACGCCTGGTCGACGGTGTGTTCGTGCTGGCGACGCCGCCGACCCGGTCCGGGCACGTGACCCTGCGTCCCGCTCAGTGGCACGAGGTCCAGGTGCTCAAGTTCGTGCACCGCCGGTTCGTGCTGCTGCGCCCCGACCTCGCGCTGCACCAGCGTGGCCAGGCCAGTCTCGTCGCGACACTCGTGGACGCGCTGGACGCCTGGCTGCTCGACCGCGACGAGGTTTCCCGGCTGCCGCGCCGGCTGCACGACCTCGTCGAGCTCGCGCACGCCGAATACGCCGCGCTCGCCAGGGAAACCCCCGAGCTGCTCGTCGGCGCGACCGGCGAACCGATGAACGGCGCCGACGCCGTGCGCGGTCTCGCCAGGGGACGCGCCGTGATCGACTTCGTCGCCTCGCTCACCGACAAACAGGCGGTGACACTGCTGGACGCGTTGTCCGGGCGGGCTTCGCAGCCGTGGTCGGATTCCTTCGTGCTCTGAAGCGGCGCGGGCCTGTCCTCGCGCGGCCGACTCGGGTCGCCGATCGGGTGCGGGTGTCCCGCACGACACTGATCCATCCGCCCGTCCTGGTGAGCTGATCTGCC
>NZ_JBHYIQ010000177.1:6589-9938 GCF_042739895.1 Amycolatopsis sp. NPDC059021 | reverse complement strand
GCGGGGGGGCGGGCCGAGCGGTGCAGCTCTCAAGTGCTCACTTCACGCGCGGGCGCCATGCGGGGGCCGGCCGCCGTCGGTCCGCCGTGGGGGCCCCCCCCCCCCCCACGACACTGATCCATCCGCCCGTCCTTCTGCGCTGAACGGCCTACACCTTCTGGCGGCGAACGGAAAATCTCCGTCCGCTGTCACTCGAACGGCTGCTATTGACCGTGGACGGACGGTACTTAGCCTGGTTCAGCCGGTGATCACCGGCATTGGCCAGCGTGAGTCGGGGCACGCGCCTGGAGAATCGGAGGCGCACGTGCGTCGAAGCCGTTCCCTGAAACGAAGAACCACCGTACTGGCCGCCGGTGCCGCGCTCGTCGCCGCGCTCGGCGTGGTGACCCCGCCGGTCGCCGGGGCAGCCGAGTCCACACCGGATTCGTTCGCCGAGAACTCCGCCCGCCAGATCGCCGCCCTGCAGGCGGTCAAGACCGGGCAGTCCGCCGCCGAGTCCAAAGTAGACAGCAAACTGCTCGTCGACACGAAGATCCGCGAGCGGCGGCTGAACGCCTCGGCCGTGCCCGCACTGCAGTCTGGGGCCGAAATCTCCCCGTCGGGGACCACGCTGGTCGACATCCGCGCGACCAAGGTGTCCGACGGGCTCATCGCCGAACTGACCAAGGCGGGCGCGGGCATCCGCGCGGTGTCCGACCGGCTGGCGAGCATCCGGGCCGAGGTGCCGCTCGCCGCGCTCACCGGCATCGCCGCGCGAGAAGACGTCAAGCGGGTCGAGGCCGCCGACGAGGCGATGACCGCGCGTCAGCACGAGGTGCCGAGCACCCCCGGCACGAGCACCGCGAAACCGGCGGAAACCAAGCAGCAGAAGGCGGATCGGCTCGCCGCGGAACTGCGCAGGGCGCAGGAAAGCAAGAACGCGGCGGCCGCGACGATCACCAGCGAAGGCGACCGCGCGCACAACGCCGACATCGCACGCCAGCAGTTCGGCGTCACCGGTGTCGGGGTGAAGGCGTGCGCGTTGTCCGACGGTGTCGACTCGCTGGCCGTCTCGCAGGCCAAGGGCGAACTGCCGGCGAACGTCGACGTCATCGCCGGCCAGGAGGGCAGCGGCGACGAGGGCACCGCGATGCTCGAGATCATCCACGATCTCGCGCCCAACGCGGAACTCGGCTTCGCCACCGCGTTCAACTCCGACGCGAGCTTCGCCGACAACATCCGCAAGCTCCGCTTCGAATCGCACTGCGACGTGATCGTGGACGACGTCTTCTACTTCAAGGAGTCGCCGTTCCAGGACTGGATCATCGCGCAGGCGGTGAACGACGTGACCGCCGCGGGCGCGTTGTACTTCTCCTCGGCCGGTAACGAGGGCAGCGTGCTCGACGGGACTTCCGGGCACTGGGAAGGCGACTTCGTCGACTCCGGCAAGGGAGTCGCGAAATACGCCGGGACAGCGCACAACTTCGCGGGTTCGGCCGGGACGCAGATCTTCGAGCCGATCTCGGCGGGCACGGGCGCGGTGCCCGTGACGCTGTTCTGGTCCGACCCGACCGGCGCGTCGAACAACGACTACGACCTCTACCTGCTCGACGCCAAGGGCAACGTGGTCACGTTCAGCCAGAACAACCAGACCGGGACCCAGGATCCCTACGAGCGGCTGAACACCACGGGTATCTCGGGGCTGCGGCTGGCGATCGTCAAGTTCTCCGGCGCGAACCGGTATCTGTCGCTTTCCGCGCTGCGTGGCCGTTTCGCGGACTCCCCGGACGGTCTCAAGGCCTACACCACGCCGGGCATGACGTCCGGGCATTCGGCCGCGCGTGCCGCGTTCGGTGTCGCGGCGGCCCCGGCGGCGAAGGCGTTCGGCAGGCCGCTCGAACCCGGTGACCCGGCCAACCCCGCCGGGCCGTTCCCCGGCTCGTTCTCCGGCGCCACCAAGGTCGAACGGTTCTCTTCGGACGGTCCGCGGCGGGTGTTCTACCAGGCCGACGGGACGCCGATCACGCCGGGCAACGTGTCCTCGACCGGGGGTGAAGTACGGCAGAAGCCGGAAATCACCGCCGCGGACGGCGTCCGGACGTCGGTGACCGGGTTCGACCCGTTCTTCGGCACCTCGGCCGCCGCGCCGCACGCGGCCGCGATCGCGAGCCTCGTGCTGTCCGGCAACCCCGGTCTGTCCACATCGGACGTCCGGGAAGCGCTGCTCGCCACCGCCGTCGACATCGAGACCCCTGGCAAGGACAACACCAGCGGGGCCGGGGTCCTGCTCGCGGACAAGGTGCTCTCCTACACCGGAGCCAGCCCGCAGCCGCTGGCCTTCGCGAAACAGCCGACGGTGACGCCGCCGAACGGCGCGACGGCACTCAACCCCGGTGACACCGCGACGGTGTCGTTGCCGGTCACCAACACCGGGGACGGTGCCGCCGTCTCCACCAGCGTGGTGCTCAGCAGCCCGACGCCGGGCGTCGCGATCGCGCCGCGGTCGAAGTCCTACGGCACGATCAGCCCCGGGCAGACCGGCGTCAACGACTTCGCCGTCACCGTCCCGGCGACGCACGAGGTCGGGGTGCCGGTGGTGCTGAACGCGAAGGTCACCTTCGCGGGCTCGCTTTCGCCGAAGACCGCGCGGTTCTCGGTGCCGGTCGGCACGCCGTCCTCGGTGACCAGGGACTTCGCCTACGCCGGTGACCCGGTCGCCGTCCCGGACAACAACCCGCTCGGCGCGTCGGTGCCGATCACGGTGAGCGGGGTCGGGCGGGCGTCGAAGGTGACGCTCTCGGTCGACGGAACCGTCTGCGGCACCGATCCGAAGTCGGCGACGGTGGGGCTCAACCACTCCTACGTCGGTGACCTGATCGGCACGCTGACCGCGCCGTCGGGGGCCAAGGCCACGGTGTTCAGCCGCACCGGGACCTCGGGCAAGAACCTGTGCCAGGTCGTCTTCGCCGACGGCGCCGCCAAGCCGTACAGCTCGCTGACCTCGGCCAACGCGCCGTTCACCGGCACCTGGCGGCCCGCGGCGAGCTTCGGCGCGGCGCTGGGCTCGGTGGTGGCCGACGGCACGTGGACGTTCACCGTCGCCGACGTCGCCGGCGGCGACACCGGCTCCATCCGCGCGGTCTCGTTGCACGTCAACGGGTTCGAACACCCCGCGGCCGAACGCCCGGCCGAGCTGCACCCGGTCGTGACCAACGGCCCGGTCCACCCGGTCTAGACCCGCCACGCAGGTCCGTGAAGGCCTCCTTCACAGCGCTCAGCGCCGGGAATCGGGGGAGAGACCCGGTGAGTGCGGTGCTTTTAGGAGCTGAAGAGTTAACAAAAAACGGAGCCCCGCAAAGTTTTGGATGTC
>NZ_JBHYIQ010000177.1:0-6579 GCF_042739895.1 Amycolatopsis sp. NPDC059021 | reverse complement strand
GCCCCGCGGCCGTCTCCCCGTCATCCCCCCACCCCCCCCGTCTCTCGCCCCACCCCACCCCCCGCGGCGGGCTCTGGCCGCCCCCCCCCCACGGCGTTGTGGCCTTAGGTTGGAGGCATGGCGAAGACGCGGGAGGTCGCGGGCGGCGGGCGCGCGGTGGAGGTCGCGCCAGAGCGGCTCGAAGGCTGGTTCGCCCGGTTCGGGGCGCGCAACGACGGGGTCCGGTCGACGCTGCTGGGGCCGGACGAGGTCCGCGTCACCGGCGGCACCGGCGTGACCGCGACGGCGACCGTCCCTTTCGGACCGCTGGCCGCCGAAGGGGAGTATCCCGGGCTCGAGGTTCGCCCACTGGTCGAGCACGCCCTCGTCCCGCGCCGGATCGCGTTGCTGCTCGTCCGGTTGGGCGGGCACAGCGTCGGGATCGCCGACGGCGGCGTGGTCCGGATCTCCCGGACCGACCGGCATCTCGTGCACGGCCGGTCCGCCGCGGGCGGCTGGTCGCAGCAGCGCTTCGCACGACGGCGGGCGGGCCAGGCGCGGTCCGCCCTGCGCGCGGCCGCCGACGACGCCGCGGAGGTCCTCGTCCCCCGGCTGTCCGAAGTGGACGCCGTGATCCTCGGCGGCGACCGCCGCGCCCTCGACGAACTGCGGGAGGACCGCAGGCTGGCCCGGCTCTTCGCCCGCGCCGAACCCCGCGTCCTCGCCCTTCCCGAACCGCGGCGCAGCGTGCTGGAAGACGCCGCCGAACGCGCCGTCGCCGTCGAAATCACCCTCCGCGGCCCCTGACCCGCGAGTCCCACGCTCCCGCGCCCGAGTCCCACGTTCGCGCGCCCGAGTTCCACACCGGCGGATCCGAGGTCGGTCGCCGGACACCGCGCGGGTGTGGAACTCGTGCTCCTGAACGTGGAACTCGGCGGCTTGAACGTGGGACTCGGGTGAGTCTGGACACGGTGGGGGAAAACCGGTCGACAGCGGTCCGTACACTGGAGCCGTGGAAATCCTGCTGGAGTAGCTGTCGCGCCGGACCGTGCCCACACGGTGACCGGCCGTCGACGCTGTCCTCATCCACCCCCGTCCACGGGAGTTCCCTTGATCACGGCCACCGGCCTCGAGCTGCGCGCCGGTTCGCGCATCCTGCTCAACGAAACCAGCCTCCGCATCCAGCAGGGCGACCGCATCGGCCTCGTCGGCCGCAACGGCGCCGGCAAGACCACCTCGCTGAAGGTCCTCGCCGGCGAGGGCGAGCCGCACGCGGGCGAGCTGCGCCGCAGCGGCGAACTCGGCTATCTGCCACAGGATCCCCGCGAAGGTGATCTTTCGGTCACCGCGAAGGACCGGGTGCTGTCCGCGCGCGGGCTCGACACCCTGCTGCGCGACATGGAAAAGGCGCAGACCGCGATGTCCGAACTGGTCGACGAGCGCCAGCGGGACAAGGCGATCACGCGGTACAGCAAGCTGGAAGAGCGATTCGCCTCTCTCGGCGGGTACGCCGCGGAGAGCGAGGCCGCGCGCATCTGCTCGAACCTCGGCCTCGCCGACCGGATCCTGCACCAGACGCTGAAGACGCTTTCCGGCGGTCAGCGCCGCCGGGTCGAGCTGGCCCGGATCCTGTTCGCCGCCGCGGAAGCGGGCGCCGGCGGGAAGTCCGAAACGATCCTGCTGCTCGACGAGCCGACCAACCACCTCGACGCGGACTCCATCAACTGGCTGCGCGGATTCCTCAAGCAGCACGACGGTGGCCTCGTGGTGATCAGCCACGACGTCGAGCTGCTGGCCGACGTGGTCAACAAGGTGTGGTTCCTCGACGCCACCCGCAGCGAGATCGACCTCTACAACATGGGCTGGCAGCGGTATCTGGACGCGCGGGCCACCGACGAGAAGCGCCGCCGCCGTGAGCGCGCGAACGCCGAGAAGAAGGCCTCCGCCCTGCAGCAGCAGGCCGCGAAGCTGGGTGCGAAGGCGACGAAGGCCGTGGCGGCCAAGAACATGGCCCGCCGTGCGGAGCAGATGCTCTCGTCGCTGGAGGAGACCCGCCACGCCGACAAGGTCGCCAAGATCAAGTTCCCCGAACCCGCGCCGTGCGGGCGGACTCCGCTCACCGCCGAGAACCTGTCGAAATCGTACGGCTCGCTGGAGATCTTCACCGGTGTCGATCTTGCGATCGATCGCGGTTCAAAGGTGGTCGTGCTCGGTTTGAACGGTGCCGGAAAGACCACATTGCTGCGCCTGCTCGGCGGAATGGAAACTCCGGATACTGGCACGGTCGTACCGGGTCACGGATTGCGTTTGGGCTATTACGCACAGGAGCACGAAACCCTCGACCACGAAGCGTCGGTGTGGGAAAACATCCGACATCTCGCGCCGGATACCGGTGCGCAGGAGTTGCGGAACCTGCTCGGTTCGTTCCTGTTCAGCGGCGAACAGCTCGACCAGCCCGCCGGGACGCTTTCCGGCGGCGAGAAGACCCGGCTCGCCCTCGCCGGGCTGGTGTCCAGCGCTGCCAACGTGTTGCTGCTCGACGAGCCGACCAACAACCTGGATCCGGCCAGCCGCGCACAGGTTCTCGACGCGTTGCGCAGCTTCGAAGGCGCCGTCGTTCTGGTGACCCACGACCCCGGCGCGGTGGAAGCGCTCGAACCGGAGCGTGTCATCCTGCTTCCGGACGGTACCGAGGATCATTGGTCGGCGGATTACCTGGAGCTTGTGCAGCTGGCGTGACGGATGCGTCCATTCGGGTGCAATGGCGGTGCCTTTGGGGCACTGGAATGGCCCAATGTGATCGCAGTTTCGGTTGTTTTACCCATGTCGTCTGGCATTCCGGCGCTCAGTGTTCGATCATTGCCCCGGCAGGGGCCGAATGTGGCCCAGAACACTCTCGGCGGGAAGGCGATCGACGTGGCTGATCTCAAGAAAGGCGCGCGGATCACCGGCAACACGCGCGACAAGCTGGCCGCTGACCTGAAGAAGAAATACGAGAAGGGCTCGAGCATCAGGGCCCTCGCGGAGTCCACCGGGCGGTCCTACGGCTTCGTCCACCGGGTGCTCTCCGAGTCGGGCGTCCAGCTGCGTGGCCGTGGCGGGGCGACCAGGGTCAAGAAGAAGTAGCGGGCTGCTCCGCGGGGGGCGCAGTCCGTTCGGCTGACCGGAAGGTCAGCTGGGCACCGAGCAACACGAGCGGGTACACGAGGTAGCCGTAGCGAGTGGCCGGGGTCAGCAGGATCAGGGTGCCGAGTCCGACGGCGATGCGCAGCAGCGCGTCCGAGCCGGTCGCGGGGGGCCGGCGCACCAACCAGGCCAGCATCGCGAGCGCGGCGATGCCCACGAGCGTGAACGCGAGTACCAGACCCGCCTGACCGGTCTCCGCGATGAGGTGACCGGGCAGGGGGCTCGCAGCGGGCGAACGCACCACGCCCATGCCGAGCGGGAAGCGGATCACGTGCTCGAGGAACGCTCGGGGGTCCACGAGGTACACCGGGAGGTGCACCAGCACCGTCGTGGCGAGCAGCGCGGCCACGAAACGGCCCAGTGCCGCCCAACCGAGGTGGTCCTGTTTCCGTGCTCTGACCAGCACGAAGATCGCGAGCACTGCGGCCGCCGGTGCGACGATGAGCTTCGCGCTGATCACCAGCGCCAGCACCAGCCCGGACAGGACGTTCCGGCCGGTCGCGGCGAGTGCGCACGCGAGCACCAGCAGTCCGACGATCGCCAGGTCCGGCCCGGCCACCGCCCAGGTGAGTGTCGTGAGTGGACACGCGAGCGCGAGCTGGGCGCCGGGCACCGGGATCTTCGGCCAGCGCAGCAGCCGCAGTGTCGCGAGTACGCACGCGACCGCCGCCAGCGCGAACATCCAGCGCGCGTCGGTCAGCGCGTCCGCGACCGGGCTGCCGCCGAACAACGCCCTCGGCAGGCCGAACACCGTCATCACCGGGCCGTAGGGCGTGTAGTCGTTGACCTCCGGGAGCCTGCCGAGCGCGGTGACGTCGACGTAGGGCGTGCCGTGCCGAAGCAGCAGCGACGCCGAGCGCTCGATCACCCACACCTCGGGCTGCGCGGCCCAGGAGAACGGCGTGATCAGCCAGTCCACCCCGGTGAGACGGCGAATCACCAAGATCACCAGCGGGACGATCATCGCCAACACCGCGATCACGCCGAGCCCGAACCGGCGCGAGCCGAGCACGCCGCCGGGGGTACGGCCGCGCCGGGCCGACACCAGCAGCCAGCCGCTGTGCGCGGCGGCCAGCCCGTAGCCCGCGATCGCGCAGTTGCCCCAGACGCGGTAGCCGTAGAACTCCGACTTGACGGCGGTGATCGCGGCGAAGACGAGGCAGCCGAGGGAAAACGCCAGATCCCAGCCCAGCGCGCGGCCCGGCCGCTCGGCCGACGGCCGGACGGGCACCGAGAGCAGTCGCACCCCTTGTGCCCCCTCGTGTCGCGATCGGATCCCCGTCAGGCTACCGAGCGGGCGGGCGGGCGCCCGAGCCGGGAGAAGAAACTTCCGGAATCGGGAAGTAATCTGTGCGACGCCGTGTTGTGCAGGGCATATCCGATGAAAAGTTCAAGTAATATAGAGGTTTTGGGCGGGACGGGGAAGAGGGCTTCATGGACAACACGTGGGCGTTGATGAGTTCGGCGATGCGGTCCGCCGACACGCCGAAGGCGCTGACCCGCGGCACGGTGCGCCGGGTCGCGCGCTTCGCGAGGCCGCACTGGGGGAAACTGCTGATCTTCCTGGTCCTGACCGTGGTTTCGGCGGTACTGGCGGTGACGACACCGGTGCTGGCGGGCAAGGTCGTCGACGCGATCGTCGCCGGGCGCGATCTGCCGCTGGTGATCTGGCTCGCCGTGGTGATCGCCGTGCTGGCCATCCTCGACGCCGGGCTCGGCCTCGTCGAACGGTGGCAGTCTGCGCAGATCGGCGAGGGGATCATCTTCGACCTGCGGCGCGCGGTGTTCGAACACGTGCAGAAGATGCCGATCGCGTTCTTCACCCGCACCCGCACCGGCGCGCTGGTGAGCAGGCTCAACAACGACGTCATCGGCGCGCAGCGGACGTTCACCGCGACGCTGTCCGGTCTGGTCACCAACGTGATCCAGCTCGCGCTCTCGCTCGTGGTCATGATGAGCCTGTCCTGGCAGGTGACCCTGCTCGCGCTCGTGCTGCTGCCGATCTTCGTGCTGCCCGCGCGCAGGCTCGGGCGGCGCATGGCGGGGCTGCAGCGTGAGGCGGCACAGCTCAACGCCGGGATGACCACGCAGATGACCGAGCGGTTCTCCGCGCCGGGCGCGACCCTGGTCAAGCTGTTCGGCAGGCCACGTCAGGAACTCGGCGAGTTCGGCGTGCGCGCGGGCCGCGTCCGCGACATCGGCGTCCGCACGGCGATGCTGACCCGGTGGTTCATGACCAGCCTGACGCTGGTTTCCGCGCTCGCGCAGGCACTGGTCTACGGTCTCGGCGGCTATCTCGCGGTGACCGGGCAGCTCGCCGCGGGCACCGTGGTGGCGCTGGCGCTGCTGCTGACCCGGCTCTACGCCCCGCTCACCGCGCTGGCGAACGTGCGGGTCGACGTCATGACGGCGCTGGTGTCGTTCGAGCGGGTCTTCGAGGTCCTCGACCTGGAGCCGATGATCAAGGAGAAGCCGGGCGCGCGTGCGCTGCCCGCGGGCACGGGTGTCTCGGTCGAGTTCGACGACGTCCACTTCGGATACCCGGCGGCGGACCGGTACTCGCTGGCGTCGCTGGAAGACGTTGCCACGCTCGACCATCGCGGTGGCGAAGAGGTGCTGCACGGGATCTCGTTCCGCGCCGAACCGGGACAGATGGTCGCGCTGGTCGGCTCGTCCGGTGCCGGGAAGTCGACCATCGCGTCGTTGCTGCCGCGGCTCTACGACGTCGATTCCGGCGCGGTGCGGCTGTCCGATGTGGACGTCCGGGAGCTGAGTTTCGCGGCGTTGCGGGAAACCGTCGGCGTGGTGACCCAGGACGGGCATCTGTTCCACGACACCATCCGCGCCAACCTCGCCTACGCCCGGCCCGGGGTGACCGACGACGAGATCTGGTCCGCGCTGGAACGCGCCAGGCTCGGCGACCTGGTCCGGTCGCTGCCCGATGGTCTGGACACCACGGTGGGGGAGCGGGGTTACCGGCTCTCCGGCGGGGAACGCCAGCGGCTCACCATCGCGCGCCTGCTCATCGCCCAGCCGCGGGTCGTGGTCCTCGACGAGGCGACGGCGCATCTGGACTCGGAGTCCGAAGCCGCCGTCGGCGAAGCGCTGACCGACGCGCTCGAAGGCCGTACCGCTCTGGTCATCGCGCACCGGCTGTCCACCGTCCGCGCCGCCGACCAGATCCTGGTGATCGAGGCGGGCCGCGTCGTCGAACGCGGCACCCACGAGGAACTCCTCGCCGCCAACGGCCGCTACGCCACCCTCCACGCCACCCAATTCGCCGACGACCCCGAAGAACTCCCCGCCGCCTAACCGCGATCTCGCGTGATCAGCGGCGTAACTCGCGTGATCAGACGGAGATCTCGCGTGATCGGGCGAGATCTCCGCTCAATCACGCGAGTTACGCGCGCAATC
>NZ_JBHYIQ010000176.1:4600-11861 GCF_042739895.1 Amycolatopsis sp. NPDC059021 | reverse complement strand
GACGTTCAGCGTCCCCAACGGCGCGTTCGCGACACCCTCGAGCCGCCCGGCACGAGCTCACGATCCGAGGGACGCCCTGGGTGCGTTCACCGCACCGAGGGACGCCCCCGGTGCATCCAACGCACCAAGGGCGTCCCTCGGCACGCCCGCCGTCGCCCGCCGCCGCAGCAGCAGCGTGGTGACGGTGTGAAGTCGCGTAGAGACGTGTAGAGAGTTCGTGAAGCCCCGCCGTCGATCATGGAGTTCGCCGCTGGAGGCCGGAACGCCATTCGGGAGTGTGTCATGGAGCTGATCAGGGTCAAGGTCTGCGCGACGGATCCCATCACGCAGAGCGGGGTCAAGGCGGGCCTGCGCTCGCGGCCGCGGATCTCCGTCGTGGACGGCGGGGGGACCGGCAAGGTCGACGTCGTGGTGGTCGCGGTCGAGCGGCTCGCCGCCGAGGCGATGCGGCTGCTCCGGGCTTCGGCCGCCGAGGACGGGGTGCCGGTCGTGCTGGTCACGAACGAGATCAAGGAGGCCGATCTGCTGCCGGCGCTCGAATGCCGGGTGGTCGCGATCGTGTCCAGGGCGGCGGCCTGCGAGGACAAGCTCGCCCGCGCCATCGTTTCGGCCGCGAGCGGCGGAGCGGACCTTCCGGCGGACCTGCTCGGGCATCTGCTGGAGCAGACCGAGCGGCTGCACCGCGAGGTGCTGGAGAGCAGGGGGATGACCGCGTCCGGCCTGTCCAGCCGCGAGATCCACGTGCTGCGGCTGATGGCCGACGGCCTGGACACCCACGAGATCGGCAAGGAGCTCGGCTATTCCGAGCGTACGGTCAAGAACATCATCTACGCGCTCACCACGCGGATCCAGCTGCGCAACCGGCCGCACGCGGTGGCGTACGCGATGCGGGCCGGTGTCATCTAGCCGATCGCGGCAGCACCTCTCGAACCGGCCGGGCGCCCCGGCGCCCGGCCTCGGACCGCTACGGTCCGACCTGCTGTACCAGGCCGCCGGGCCGGGCGAGGTCCGGCGGCGTTTCGGACCACAGCGCGCCGGTGCGGATCGCGTAGGCGACCGCATGGGTCCGGTTCCTCAGGTTGAGCCGGGTGACCAGTCCATAGAGGATGCTTTTCACCGTGCCCTCGGAATAGGCGAGTTTCGTGGCGATCTCGTCGGTGCGGAATCCCTCCGAGAGCAGGTTGAGCACGTCGAGCTCCCGCGCTTCGAAGCTGCTGAAAGTCAGGCCCCGCGGTTCCAGGTGCTCGCGGCGGAGACGGTGCAGTTCCGCGAGGAACGCCGCCTGGAGGTGCTGGGGCAGATAGGCCCGGCCCGCGGCGACACCGGTGAGCACCGACACGAGACGGCTCGCCGAGACGTGGGACGCCGGCAGCACGCCGAGCACGCCGTACTGCACGGCGGTGAGGACATCCGCGGGATCGAAGTAATGGGTGACGAGCACGCCGCGCGGGCCCGGCTCGCCGGCCGACTGCCGTCGTGCGCGCCAGAGCGCGCCGAGCTGAGGTCTGCCGATCCTGTCCTCGGCCAGCAGGATGACGTCGGCGTCCGGTAATGCGACGACGTCGACTTCCGGAGCCTCGTGCAGCAGATCGTCCAGGCCGAGCCTGGTGATCGGATCGGACGTCTGGACGAAAACTCGAATCCGGTTCATGGTCACCTCGCAGCTGACGAAATACGCGCGCGGGGACAAGCTTGCGTTGCGGGACTTCACGTCTCCTTCACGGCAGGCGCCCGGCGACATCCGCGTCGCCCGCGAGCCGGTCCGGTTCGGGAAGCTCGGGCGCGGGGGGACACTCGGCCGTCGTGATGAGTCCCGCCATGACCGCGAACGACCATTCGACGAATTCGGCCGAGGCGTCGGTGTCGCATCCGGGATTCGGCGCGAGCGGCAGCTCGCCCTCCGAAGTGGACGCCGCGGCGATGCGGAGTTCCTGCAGCATCCAGATCCAGTCCATGCGGTGCGGCGCGTCGTGCAGTTCGACCACGCCGCCGCGCTCGGGCAGATCGGCCAGGAAGAACGCGATGCGCGCCAGGGTCAGTTCGAGCTTGACCCGGAACCGGTCCGCTTCGGTCGCCAGCAGCGTCGAGATCACCTTGTCGTCGCCGAGGCTGTCGAGTGCGCGCTCGACCCGGGCGTAATAGTCCGCGAGACGCTCGCGCAGCATCCGCACCTGTTGCGGGCTGAAGATGCCGATGAGCTTTTCCCCGCAGCGATCCCAAAGCACTTCTCGCCGGGCCGCGTAGTCGCCGTCCATGGATTTCGATGATGCCGGTGCGCGGGCCGGCCATGGGAAGGACTTGCCCGTTCGTGACAATGGCGTACCCGGAAGACCCGGCCGGGTGGACGCGTGGTGGTTTTCCCGGAGACGGCTGGGAAATAGGACGACCCGCCGGCAGGTGCTGGGGGTCACCGCGGCGGGTCGTTGCCCTTGGCGCGGAGCGCCCCAGGCAAAGCCCACGTTACGGGAAGCGTGCCTGGCGGGCCAGGCAGATCTCGGTGCCCGGATGGCCCTTGACACGGGCGCCGAAGTGCTCATTTGAGCGCCCTGAGTGACACGATCGGGCGCGTGGAGTCTGTTTAGAGATCACGTGAAGTCTGCCGTCCCATACTGGTGATCATCGCGAGCCGGAGATGGAGGAACCCATGGAACGAGTTCGGGTCGGCGTCTGCGCCCTGGACCCCATCACGACGGCCGGGATGGCCAACTGCCTCGAGTCCCATGCGGACGTGAGCGTGGTCGGGAACCAGCGCCGCGACGAAGCCGACGTCGTCGTGGCGGCGTTCGAACGGCTTTCCGCCGACGCCGTCGCCGCGCTGCGCGAGGTCGCGGCGGACTTGGGCAAGCCGATCGTGCTGGTGGTCAACCAGATCAAGGAGGGCGAACTGCCGGTCGCGGTCGAATGCCGCGTGGTCGCGGTGCTGCCGCGTGCCGCGGTGACCGACGAACGGCTGGCCGACAGCGTCCGCGCCGCGGCGGCCGGCGGGGCGAACCTGCCGTCCAACCTGCTCGGCAGGCTGGTCGAGCACACCGAGCGGCTCTACCGGGAAGTGCTCGCGCCGGGCGGGCTGACCGGGGCCAGCCTCTCCCCTCGGGAGATCGACGTGCTGCGGCTGATGGCGGATGGCCTGGACACCAACGAGATCGCGGCCGAACTGTCCTATTCGGAGCGCACCGTGAAGAACATCATCTACGCCATCACCGACCGGCTGCGGCTGCGCAACCGGCCGCACGCGGTGGCGTATGCGATGCGTGCCGGGGTCATCTAAATCCGGAGGGACCGCTCAAATGAGCACTCGACTGAGCTTTCAGATGAGGCCTTCGCGTAGTGCGTGGGCGACGATATGCGTGCGATTGCGCAGGCCGAAGCGGGTGAGCAGGCCGTGCAGGATGTTCTTCACGGTCCGCTCGGAGTAGGCCACCTGTCGCGCGATTTCCGCGGTGTCCAGCCCGTCGGCGAGCAATCGCAATACATCGGTCTCGCGGGGCGAAAGACCGCTGAGCGTGAGTTCGCGCGGCGCGAGGATTTCCTCGTGAAGCCGCGACAGTCCGCGAAGCAGGCTGCCGAGCTGGTCGGCGGGAAGGTCGCCCCGGCCCGCGTGGGCATCGGCGACCGCACGCAGCAACCGCTCGGGCGTCGCTTCGGAGCGGGGCACGAGAACCGCGAGCCCGCGTTCGACCGCGGTCCACAGCTCCGGCTGTTTCGGTTCGTCGGCGATGAAGATCAACCGGGCACGCGACGGCGGGAGCAGGCGCAGATCGGTCCCGGCGACGGCGATCACGACGTCGGCCGCGGCCGGATCTTCCCGCAGTTCGATGCCCGGCCTGCCGTCGAGCACGCTGTGCAGACCGGCCCGGACGAGGTGGTCCGCGGCGCATACGGCGACCCGGACGGCCCGGCGCTCCTGTGCCGGGATGGCGGTCCGAGTCACCGGTGTCATCGTTGTCGGCATGGGGTCAGGTAACCCGTTCGGGTGACGGGCGGACAAGCGCGCGGAGGGGGCAGCTTTCCGGAACCGGAAGCCTGCCGGTTGAATGGACCACGGTGAACCCGGTGGACGAACCAGACGAAACGCGGTCGGTGTTCGGCAAGCTCCTGCTCGAACACCGCCGGGCGGCGGGCTGGACGCAGGAACGGCTCGCCGCTGCCTCCGGCCTCAGCGTCCGTGCCCTGCGCGAACTGGAACGGGGCCGCGCGCGGGCCGCTCAGCAGCGTTCCGCCGAGGTGCTCGCGGACGCGCTCGGCCTGGCGGGCGGCGATCGCGAGTTCTTCCTGACCGTTGCCAAGAAGGGACGGCGCCGGAACGCGTCGCGGGCTGCGCGGGTGGCGGCGACCTGCGCGCTGCCCACGCCCATCGCGGATCTGTGCGGCCGGGAGCACGAGCTGGACCTGCTGTCCGACGAGGTGGCCGGCGGTGGCGGCGTCGTCGCGGTCGTCGGCCAGGCCGGTGTCGGGAAGACCGCGCTGGCGGTGGCGGCCGCGGACCGGCTGCGCCCGGACTTCCCGGACGGCTGCTTCGCGGTGGACCTGCGCGGAATGGACGAGCAGCCGCTGAGTGCACGGGCCGCGCTGGACCGGCTGCTGCGCGCGCTCGACGTCACCCCAGGGCAGGTCCCCAAAACCGAAGCCGAGCAGTCCGCGTTGCTGCGAATGCTGCTCGACGGCCGGAAAGTGCTGCTGCTGCTCGACAACGCTTCCGACGAGGCACAGGTGCGGCCCCTGCTGGCCACCGGTCCCGGCTGCCTCACCCTGATCACCTGCCGCCGCACGCTCGCCGGGCTCGAAGGGGCCCGCTGGGTGTCGCTGGAGCCGCTTTCCGACGGCGCCGCGACTGGTCTGCTCGCCGCGATCCTCGGCGTGGACCGGGTCCGCGCCGAGCCGGGGGCGGCGCGGGAACTCGTCGAGTTGTGCGGAAACCTGCCGCTCGCCGTCCGGATCGCGGGCAACCGGCTCGCCACCCGGCCGCAGTGGTCCCTGGCCCATCTGGTCGCGCAGCTGCGCGACGAACGCACCCGGCTGCGCGCGCTTTCGGCGGGCGATCTGCAACTGCGCTCGGCGTTCGACCTGTCCTATCGCGGGGTTTCGGCCGGGGCACGGCTGCTGTTCCGGCGGCTGGCGACCGTGCCGGGCGCCGACTTCGGTGCCGAACTCGCCGGCGTCGTGACCGGCGCGGCCGACGCCGACGTGCGCGAACAGCTCGACGAACTCGTCGACGCGAGCCTGCTGCAGATCGCGGTCGACCCCGGGCGTTACCAGTTCCACGACCTGATCCGGCTCTTCGCCGGGGAACGGTTCGAGGCGGAGGAGGACCCGGCCGAGGCGGACACCGCGCTCGGCTATCTGCTCGACAGGACGGCCGAGGCGGCGCGGCTGTTCTTCCCCGAGGTACTGGAAACCGGGCGGTTCGGCTCGCGGGACGAGGCCGCCCGGTGGCTCGACGCGGAAGGCAGCAACTGGGTGGCCGCCCAGCGGGTGGCGGCGCGGAAGGGCTGGCACCGTGAGGTCGGCGATCTCGCCGCCGCGCTGCACTGGTATTCCGACGGCCGGAGCCAGCAGCGCCCGTGGCGCGAGATCTTCTCGCTCGGCGCGGACGCGGCGAAGGCCCTCGGCAACGCCGCCGAAGAGGCGAAGCTGCTCAACTTCGTCGGCTGGGCCCATGAAGTCTGTTTCGGCGACCGCGAAGCCGCGGTGGCGGCGCATCGCCGCGCACTGGAGATCGCCGACCGGATCGGCGAACACACCGAGCGCACGTGGTCCCACACCTACCTCGCCGAAACGCTGCTGCATCTCGGCCGGGCCGCCGAGGCGTCCGAACACGCCGAGCGCGCCCGCGAATCCGCCGGCGGGCTGCCGTTCTGGTCCGTGCAGAGCACGGTCCGCAACGTCTACGCCCATGCGCTGCGGGGAAGCGGCCGGTACGCCGAAGCCGTCGCCGTCCACCGTGCCGTCCTCGCCGACGCCGAACGGTACGCGGAACTGGCGAACCCCGAGATCCGCCGGATGCTGCGGGCGCAGACGCTGCGCGGGATCGGTGACGTGCTCTGCGAACTCCGCGAATGGCGGGAAGCCGCCGAGTCCTACCGCGTCGCCCGGTGGAACGCCTGGGAAGGCGGATTCGAGTCCGTCGAGGCGATCTGCGCGCTGGGCGAGGGCCGCGCCTGGCGTGAAGCGGGTGCCGTCGATGAGGCCAGGGAATGCCTCACCCTGGCCATCGAACTCTCCCAGGCCCCGGCGGCCCGCGAACGGCGGGAGCGCGCTCTGGCCGAACTGGTGCTCCTGCCGGACTGACTTTCTCCTGGTCCGGGCACGGTCCTCGCGCGTACCGCTCAGATGAGCGCTCAGAAAGTCGACGCCATCCACAGAACCTTCATGGTGCGGAGAACGTCTATAGGAGGAATGAAGACCACTCCGTCAGGCTGTGGTTCACACCAGGGTCCAGCGAGTTGGAGGGATTGCCGTGCAGCCGATCCGAGTTCTGATCCAGGCGTCCGATCCGGTCAAACGCGCGGGCATTGTTTCCCTGCTGCGCTCGGCTGAGCAAATAGACATCCTGACCGAGGGCGAGCGGGCGACCGCCGACGTGCTGGTCCTCGCCGAGCACTCCGTGGGTGCCGCGCAACTGGACGGCGTCCGCCGGATGCGGGCGGGTGTTCCCGATGTTCCGGGGCCGCGCTGCGTGGTGATCACCGACCGGTTCGACAAACAGGACACCCTGTTCGCCGTCCAGTGTGGCGTGTCGAGCATCCTGCCCGCCGAGCACTGCACGGCCGCCCGGCTGGTGGTCGCCGTGGTCGGTGCGACCAAAGGACATTCGATGTTCCCCCGTGGTCTGCAGTCGGCGCTGCTGAACCAGCTCCACGACCTCCGGGAGAACGTGCTCGAGCCGAACGGGCTGACGCTGTCCGGGTTCGCCCGCCGCGAGCTCGACACGATCCGGTTGATCGCGGACGGGTTCCGCACGGACGAGATCGCGTCGAAGCTTTCGTGTTCGGAAGGGACGGTCAAGAACGTGCTGCGTGGTGCCATGCAGCGGCTCGGCCTGGCCAACCGCACGCACGCCGTGGCCTACGCGATCCAGTCGGGTGCGCTGGTCTGACAGTCCTTTGTGGACTAATTGCTGACAACGATCGGGTGATTTTCGGCGCTCGGCGCCCTCGAATTCGCTTTGGCGACGATTCCCGCTCGATGGTGCCGCCCTTTGACAGCGCAATGCCGTGAAGGCCTCCTTACCGGCGTTGAGCGCCGGTAAGGAGGCCTTCAT
>NZ_JBHYIQ010000176.1:0-4590 GCF_042739895.1 Amycolatopsis sp. NPDC059021 | reverse complement strand
CCCTGGGCCCCCCAAAGCCCTAGACGCCCCCCTCCCGGCCGTAGCGCCCCGCAACGGCCGCCTTCATGGACCGCCAATCCACAAAGGACAACCAGGGAAACCGGTGAGTGCTTCAGCGCGAGAGCGCGGGCCGGGTGCTCCCGCCGATCCCGTTGAGCGCCCCGATCTCCGCGGCGACCCGATCCCGTGACGTGGTCCCGAGTTTGCCGAGCAGCCGGGCGACGTGGGCCTGCACGGTGCGGCGCGGCAGGTCGAGGTGCTCGGCGATGGCGGGGTTGGAGTGCCCGGCGGCGACGAGCCGCGCGATCTTCCGCTCCACCGGGGAAAGGGATTCCCAGCCGTGGCGCGACCGGGGCCGGGGCACCGTCACGTCCCGGCGGATGCCGAAGGCGGCCAGCCGGTTCGTGGCGCGTTCGAGGTCCCAGCTCGCGGAGAGGTCCGCGTACAGCGCGGCACTTTCCGCGAAGGCTGCTTGCGCCGCTTCGGTTTCGCCGCGTTTCGCGAGCAGGGCCGAGGCATCCTCCAACGCCATGCCCAGCTCGACGACCCGTCCGACGCGCCGGTAGTGGTCGGCCGCGGCCAGTACCGGCGCCGGGTCCTGGTCGATGAGCCCCCGGCACCACCGGGCCGCGGCCGCGGCGCGTGCGGCGGGTCGTTCCTTCGCCGCTTCTTCGGCGCAGATCCGCATGGCGTCGTGCGCCCGGTCCGTCGCGCCGATGTCGAGGGCGAGCCGCACGATCATCGGCAGCCACTGGTGCCGGAGCATCATGGGCGAGAATTCCGGGGTGAGCAACGGCTCGAGGACTTCGAGCGCCTCCTCCGGCCTGCCACGCTGTTCGAGGGTGAGCGAATGCGCGACGAGCAGGAAGTCGATGCTCTCCCGCTCCGAACTGGTCGCCGGCGCGTACTCTTCGACGGCTTCGAGGTGCGCCGCGGCCTGGGCCCGATCGCCGCGCCGTGCCGCGATGTACGCCGCGACACCGTGCAGCAGCAACGCCGCCGCCGGCGGTTCGCGCAGACCGAGGAAGGTGATGGCGGGGCCGTCTTCGGCGACCGTGTCGAGTTCGACGAGTGCTTCGTTCCAGCGGCCGGTCCAGTAGTCGTGCACCGCGGCGGGCACCTGGAGTTCGTTGCCGAAGGCGTTGCTGATCGCGATCCGCCGCGCGGTGCGCAGGGTGTCGTCGGCCTCGGTCAGCCGGTCCAGGTTCTGCAGGGTGAACAGCCGGTTGTCGAGCAGGTCGAGTTCGAGTTCGGCGAGGTCCCCGCCGCGTCCGGCCACGTCGAGGGCGTTGTCGATGTGGGCGAGCGCGGTTTCGTGGTGACGCCGCACCGAGGAGGTGAGCCACAGGGTCTGCAACGCGTGCGCGGTGAGGTACGCGTCCCCGTCCGCCGCGGCGAGCGCCTGGTGCGCGGATTCCTCGGCGGCGTCGAGGTCGTCGAGCCCGCCGCGCCGGAAGTTGGCGAGCAGATGGCGGTGCCGTTGACGCCAGATCTCGGGAACCGCGGGGTCGTCGACGGCCTTCTCGACGGTCCGCACCGCGGCCTCGGCGTCCCCGCGCCGGTAGCGCATCGCGGCGAGCAGCTGACGCATTTCCGCGGCCCGGTAGGGATCCGTGGCGATCGCCAGCGCGGCGCGGGCCTCTTCCTCGGGCTGCCGCTCCAGCCGGAACAACACCTTGACGAGCGCCGCGGCCAGCACCTCCCGCCGGGCGTCGCGCAGCGGGCACGCTTCGAGCCCGCGGGCGAGCAACTCCGCGGCCAGCAGCGGTGCCCGGTTGGCCACCGCGGTGCCGTTGTCGACGAGCCACTGCAGCACCCACAGATCGGGCACCGGCGTCGCCACGACCTGTTCGGCGACGCGGGTCACCGGGGATCCGACCCCGGCGAGTGCCTCCGCGGCCTGGCGGTGCAGGGCGGCCCGCGCGCCGGCCGGGATGCCGTCGTAGAAAGCCTGGCGCAGCAAGGGATGCCGGAACGCGAGGTGCGTGTCGGCATCGACGATCACGTTGGCGGCCACGGATTCTTCGAACGCCATCACGAGTTCCGACGGCCGTTTCCCGGCGACGGCCGCGATGTCCGTGACGGTGAATTCCGTGCCCAGCAAGGCAGCCCAGCGCAGGGCCTCGTGTGTCTCGGCGGAAAGCACGTCCAGGTTCCGCCGGATGGTGTCGATGAGGCTGCGTGGCGCGGCGTAGGTGCTGCTGTCCGCGAGATCCGTGACGCCGGACGTCGTGCGCAGCGCCCTCTCGCGGATCAGGGTGCCGGTGAGCTCGGTGATGTAGAGCGGGTTGCCGGTGGTGCGTTCCACCAGATCCTGTAGTTCGGGCCCGGGTTCCGCGCCGAGCAGGTGTTTCTCGAGTTCGAGTGTCTGTTCGTCGGTGAGCGGGGCCAGATCGATGATCGCGCCGCCCCGGCTTCCGATCGCCTGGCGCAGCCGCACGAGCTGAGGGGTGCGCGGCACCGGGCGGGCGGCGGTCACGAGCAGCAACGGCAGCTGCCGGGTCGCGGCGGTCAACCGGTGCCACAGCAACACGCTCGCTTCGTCGGCCCACTGCATGTCGTCGACCACCAGCACCAGCGGGCCCCGGGCACACAGCTCGTCGATCAACGACAGCAACCGCCCGACGGTGGCGAGCGCCGGGTCGCGGTCCTCGCCGGTGTTTTGGGGGTCGAAGAGGCCGAGCGCCAGCGCGGACTGCGCCGGGTCGCCGGTCGCTTTGTCGATACCGAGACACGCCAGCATGACCTGGAGCGGGATCCGCCCGGAAAGCTCGTCGGCGATCGCCCAGCCGAGCTGACAGCCGCGGTCCGGGGCGTCGGTGAGCGCGGTGACGAGCAGTTCGGACTTGCCGATCCCGAACTCGCCCTCGACCCAGGCCATCCCGCCGCGGCCGTCGCGGACGTTGTCGACGAGGTCGCGCAGCAGGGCCAGTTCCTCCTCCCGGCCGACGAACGTAGTGTCCTCAGTGGACTGTCGCCGGCGCGCGACCTGCGCCGGCAGGGCGAGGAGCGGTTCGTGCTTCGGGGTGTGCGCGGGAGCCGCCACGTTCTGGTGCGGGTCGAGGCCGGGATCCTGGGCCAGGATCCGGGACTGCAGTTCTCGCAGCTCCGGACCGGGCTCGACGCCGAGATCCTCGCGGAGCCGCCCCCGCACGTCGCTGAACACCTCGAGTGCCTTGGCGTGCTGGCCGTCGCGGTAGAGCGCGAGCATCAGGAGTTCGCTGAGCCGTTCCCGCAGCGGGTATTCGTGGACGAGGGCGAGCAGCCCCGCGGTGAGTTCCCCGTGCGCACCGCAATCCAGCAGGGCCGCGGCACGCAGCTCGTGCGCGGTGACACGCAGTTCGGCGAGCCGGGCGCGGGCCTGCTCGGCGAACGGGCCCGGCAGCCCGGACAGCGGTTCGCCGCGCCACAGAGCCAGCGCGTCGTCGAGCAACCCGGCCGTGGTCCGCGCGTCCGTCTCGCCGCGGGCCCGCTCGAGCAGCCGCTCGAACCGTGCCGTGTCCACGTTCTCCCTGGCGATCCGCAGGGTGTACCCGGCCGCGGTGCTGGTCAGCAGTTCGCCGGCGGCCCACCGGCCGCGTTCCGGTTCGAGCGCGCGCCGCAGCCCCGAGATGTAGGTGTGGATGTTGCCGTTGACGCTGGCGGGCGGCTGCGCACCCCAGATCGCGGACACCAGCTCGGCGCGCGGCACCGGCCTGCCCGCCCGCTCGGCGAGCACGGCGAACACGGCGCGCTGCCGGGTCGGGCCGAGCGGGAGCTCGATGTCCGCCCGGTGGGCGCTCACCGGGCCGAGGAGCACGGCCCGGAGTTCGTCATCCTCTTCGGGCATCGCCGTTCCCGGTGGTCAGCGTCGAGGTCAACAAGGTCTCCGTCCTGCCAGGTCACGGGGAGGTGCCGCGCCTTCGCGGGAGCAGTGTGCCGTCAGGCTACGTCGGCGGGAAGACGACTGGGCGGACAGGAACAGACAGAACAGGTCGTGAAACGAACACAAACCCACAAAACCGCTGGTAGCGGCTTAGCCGCGAAAGGTTGCTGCCCGTTCTGTCCAGGAAGCGGAACCGATCGGGCAAACCGGCACTGCCCGCCGGTCAGCCGGATTCCAGGGATACGGCGGCCTTCGCGATCACGGCACGGGAAGTCGCCTCGCCCCAGGCACGCTTGGCCGCCAGCTGGTTCATGGACTGCTGGTACCGCGCGACCGCGTCCTGTCCGGTGACGTAGGCGCCGACGTAGTGGTGATCCAGGGTCACCAGCGGACGGCGCTTCTTGAACTCGTAGACGGTGAACGGCGAAATCAGGCTGGGGTGCCACTCGCCTTCGCCGGGCACGACCCGCTCGACCTTCGGGCGCCGGGTGGCCAGCTCGGCCAGCGACACCGTGGCGGGTTGCACGCCCATCGCCGCGGCCAGCCCGCGCACGGTGACTCGCTGCTGCTCCCCTGCCGCGCGCCGGGCCCCGTCGATGTCCCCAACGGCCCCTTCAGGACGTTGAACGTCCTCAATGGCCCCTTCAGGACACGAGGGCCCCGGCCACCCGCCCCGCGGGACCCGACGCAGCGGCGCTGGCGGGGGGGCGGTGGGCCCCGGCCGA
>NZ_JBHYIQ010000175.1:0-11969 GCF_042739895.1 Amycolatopsis sp. NPDC059021 | reverse complement strand
CTCACAAGGTCCGATGTCATCACTCACAGTGCCCATCCCGCCGGACCTCAGCCCGGCGTGTCGGGCCGGAAACACCGATCTTGGAACACTCCCTCCAGTTTTGCCTTCCCGGCCGTGGCAGTCAGGTAAGTGACCCGGAGAACGCCCGTCGTGGGTTCGCGGTCGATGAGCGCGTCGACGCCGTAGACCGACTCGATGAGCTCGGCGGTCAGCACGGTCTCGGGGGTGCCCGCGTCGACCACGTGTCCGCGCTCGAGGATGACGATGTGGTCGCAGTAGCGGGCGGCGAGGTTGAGGTCGTGCAGGGCGACGACGCAGGTGACGTCCAGTGTGCCCAGCAGATCGAGGAGTTCGAGCTGGTGACGGATGTCGAGGTGGTTCGTGGGTTCGTCGAGGAGGATCTCGCGGGGCTCCTGGGCTAGGGCACGGGCGAGCTGGGTGCGTTGTTTCTCTCCCCCGGAGAGCGTGTGCCAGCTCCGGTGCTGTTTGCCGGCGACGTCGACCCGTTCCAGTGCCGCGTCGACGATCCGCCGATCGTGCTCGGTCAGTGCGCCGAAGCGGCCCCGGAAAGGGATGCGCCCGAGCTCCACGACCTGGCGGACACTGACGTGGTTGTGGGCGGACACGTCCTGTTCGACCACGGCGAGCCGCCGGGCGAGCACCCGGCGGCCGAGGTCTCGGAGGCTGGTGTCGTCGTAGCGGACGGCTCCGGTGTCGGGCCTGCGCAATCCGGCGAGCAGACGCAGCAGCGTGGACTTCCCCGAGCCGTTGGGGCCGAGGATCCCGACGATCTTCCCGTCCTCGGCCGCCACGTCGACGGTGTCCAGCAGCCGATGGCCGTTGACCGACCAGGAGAGTCCGGTGGCGGTGATGCGACCCATCAGGACCCCAGACGCTTCAGGACAAGGGCGAAGGCGGGTGCGCCGAGAAGCGCGGTGATGACACCCGCGGGCAACTCGTGGGGCGAGAACGCGGTGCGGGCGAACGTGTCCACCCAGATGAGGAAGACGGCGCCCGCGATCGCGGCCAGGGGAAGCAGGGAGCGGTGCATCGGGCTCGCCAGGATGCGGACGGCGTGCGGGATGAGCAGCCCGATGAAGCCGATCGCGCCCGAGGCCGCCACGGCGGTCGCCGTGATGACCGAGGTCAGCACCATCAGCCAGACGCGGGCCGCGGTGACATTGATCCCCAGCGCGGCGGCGGAGTCCCAGCCGAACGTGAAGGCGTCGAGGGCGGGCGCGAAGAACAGGACGGCGAGTACTCCGGTCAGGATGATCACGACGGTGACGGTCACCGTCTGCCACCGGGCGCCGGCGAGAGTGCCGAGCAGCCAGTAGGTGAAGCCACGGGTGGAGTTGGCGTCCCCGCTGACCATGAGGATGACCGAGGTGACCGCGGCGAAGAACTGGGACACGACGACGCCGGTGAGCACCACGCGTGCGGGGGTGGCGACGCGGCCCCCGCCGAGCAGGACCAGCAGCACGACGAAGGAGGCCAGGCCGCCGAGAAAAGCTCCGCTCGACAGGGAAAGGGCGCTTCCGCCGACACCCAGCAGGAGCACGGCCACCGCGCCGGTGGACGCGCCGGAGGAGACGCCCAGCAGGTAAGGATCGGCCAGCGGATTCCTGGTGACCGCCTGCAGGACCGTGCCCGAAACCGCCAGTGCCGTGCCGACGGCGGCGGCCAGCAGCACACGCGGGAGACGGGACTCCCAGATCAGGGCGTCCAGCAATCCCGGCAAGGACGGGGCGGGGGCGATCCCGCCCAGGCCGATGTGCCGCATGATCGTGGAGAGGACATCGACGGGGCCGATGTTCGCGGTTCCGAACAGGGACGCCGCGAGGATCGACACGAACAACCCGGCCACCGCGAAGAAGAAGAGCACCACCGTCCGGGCACGCCGCGGGCGCACCGGAGTCGTTTCGCGCCCCACGACCGGATTCGGGGTACGCGTGGCAGTCCTGTCTGAACTCGTCGTCATGGCGGTAGGTCGCTCACCGAAGCCTGTTCAGGCCTTCGGCAACCGCGGGAACCGCGTACACGCTGCCGTAGCCAGGATCCATGTAGCGGCCGGGAATGGTGATGAACCGGTCGCCTGTCACCGCGCCGAGCTTGCCGGCGAGGGGGTCCTTCTTGAGCAGGTCGATCTTCTCCCGCGCGGTGTCGTTGGGCTCGCCCCTGGCCAGATCGGCCAGGATGATGACGTCGGGATTCCGGGCGGCGACCTCGTCCCAGCTCACCTCGGCCCATTTGGCCGACGCGTCCTTGAAGATGTTCTCGACCCCGAGGAGTTCGGAGATGTGCTGCGGCAGTCCGCCGGGACCCGCTGCCCACGGGGTGCCCGCAAGGGTGGAGTAGAACCACATCACCTTCAGCGGACGGTTCCGTTTCCCGGCGGAGCCCAGCGCCTTGTCCACCACGGCCTGCTGCTCGGCCACCAGCTTCTCCCCCGCGGCGGGCACGTCGAAGATCTTGGCCAGCCTGCGGTATTCCTCGTACATCAGCTTGAAGCCGGCACCGGCCACACTCTGGTGATAGGTGCAGTCGAACTCGGACAGGTAGGTCGGCACGCCCAGGTTGTGGAACTGCTCCCGCGCGCCGGACTGCTCCGGAGTGAAGAAGCTCGCGAAAGAGCCGTAGACGAAGTCCGGCTGCGCTTCCAGCACCTTCTCGTGCTTGATCTGCTGTCCGCGCGCGGACAGGATCGGGATCTTTCCGTACTGCCCGGCGATCTCGTCCGGCATCTTGTCGATCTCGTAGCCCGATCCGGCGATCCGGTCGCCCACTCCCAAGTGGATGAGGATCTCGGCGGCGGTCTGGTTCAGCGTGACGACTCGCTGCGGCGCGGCCTTGTAGGTGACGTCGGTGCCGCAGTTCTTGATGGTGAACGGGTAGGCCGTGGTGCCCTCCCCCGCCGCCTTTTCCTGCCTGCTCGCGCCGGAGGTTCTGTCGCCGGCGCAACCCGCCAGCGCGAACACGGCAACAGAGAACAATGCAGTGATAATCGTTTTCGTTTTCACTAACCAGACCTTAGCAGTCAGCATGCGCGTACAGAAGGGCTTGCGGCGGAGCCAGGAGACTTGCCGCCTCGACGAACTGCTCCTGGTGATGCCGGTCAGGAAGCCTGCCCGGCGAATCCTTCGAGTTGTGAGGCGAGTAGTTCGACGTAGGCGCCATTGAGGGCGAGAAGTTCTTCGTGGGTCCCGGTTTCGGCGACGCGTCCGCCGGAGACGACGACGATCCGGTCGGCGGTCCGGATGGTGGAGAGGCGGTGGGCGATGACGAGGGTCGTGCGGCCGTGCCTGGCTTCCTCCATCGCCCGGGTGACCGCCTGCTCGCTGGCGGCGTCGAGGTTCGACACCGCCTCGTCCATGACGAGGATCGGCGCGTCCTTCAGCAGGGCCCG
The DNA here is from genome assembly GCF_042739895.1 of Amycolatopsis sp. NPDC059021. Lineage (NCBI taxonomy): Bacteria > Bacillati > Actinomycetota > Actinomycetes > Pseudonocardiales > Pseudonocardiaceae > Amycolatopsis > Amycolatopsis sp. NPDC059021. The sequence goes on along the minus strand of NZ_JBHYIQ010000175.1, from coordinate 8,563 downwards.
CGCGATCGCGATCCGTTGCCGCTGCCCGCCGGACATGAGCGCGCCGAGTTCGCCCGCGACGGTGTCGTACCCGTCCGGCAGCGTCGTGATGAACTCGTGGGCCTGCGCGGCCCGCGCGGCAGCCTCGACCTCCTCGTCGGAGGCGTCGGCGCGACCGAGCCGGATGTTTTCGCGCAGGCTGGTGTTGAACAGGAAGGTGTCCTGCGGCACCAAGGTCATGAGACGGCGGAGATCTTCCTGGGGGAAGTCGCGAACGTCGTGCCCGCCAACGGAAACCGATCCGGCGGTGACGTCCCAGAACCGCAGCAGCAGGTTGGCGCAGGTCGATTTCCCCGCACCGGAATGGCCCACCAGCGCGACGGTCTCGCCGGGACGGATCTCGAAGCCGACCTCGCACACGGCGGGCCGCAGATCGTTGCGATAGGCGAAAGTGACGGCGTCGAAGCGGACATGCGGCACGATCGGGCCCGCCGGCGCCCGGCTGACCAGGTCCGTGACCGGGGCCGGCGCGTCGAGCAGCGTGGTGATGCGGTCGGCCGAGGACGCCACAATGGACAGCTCGCGCGCGACCTCGGTCACCTTCAGCACCGGCAGCATCGCCATCGCGGCGAGCACGACAGCGACCGGGAAGAGCGAGCGGTCGAGTTCGCCCGCGATGACGAGCCGCGCGCCGAGGACGAGCACCGCGAGCATGCCCAAGAGCGCGATGGTGTCCGTGGCGGCGTACTCGATGCCGCTGCGTCGTCCGTGCCCGGACTTCGCTTTGGCCAGCCGGACGCTCTGGTTGCGCAACAGCCCGAGCCGCTGGGCGTGTGCACCGAAGTTCACCAGCTCGCGCAGCCCCTGGAAGGTGTCGGTGCTGTCGGCGCTCATCCGGCCGAGGGAGTCGCGCAGCTCGTCTCCGTGCAGTTCGGCCTGACGCCGCAACCATGCCGGGACCGAGGCGAGCAGCAGCAGGACCGGAGCCAGCACGCAGGCCAGTGACCAGTGGAACCAGCCCAGCGCGACGGTGGTGGCCACCGGAACGGTCGACGCGACGGCAAGCGGGCTGAGCGTATGGGCGAAGAACAGCTCGATCTGCTCCACGTCGGAGACGGCGGCCGAGCCGAGGTCGCCGGAACGCCGTTCGAGCATGTACCCGGGCGAGAGCCGTTCGAAGGCGGCGAACACCTTGGCCCGGGTGTCGGCCAGCGCGCGGAAAGCGGCGACATGGGCGTAGGTGCTGTCGGCGATGCTCATGAAGACCAGCGGCACGATCAAGCAGCCGAGCGCGATCAGCCAGCCGGTGAGCTGGTCGAGCGAAGTGCCCGCGGCCGCCCGCGCCACCACGTACGCACCGATCCCGGACGAGGTGAGCAGGAGCAGTTGGTGCAGCACACCGGCCAGGTAGGCCACCGTGATGAGCCGGCGGTGCTCGCCGAGCAAGGGCATCAGGCTCCGCAGCCTGGTGACCAGCGACCGGGCAGGCGCCGGCGCGCCGCTCTGGCTGTGGCCGTGGCTGTGACCGTGGCCGTAGGTGGTCGAAGTCATACCGACACTCCTGTCTGGGTCGCGACGAGTTCCGCGTAGAAGCCCTTGCGTGCCACGAGATCCGGATGGCTGCCGCATTCGACCACCCGGCCGGAGTCCATCACCACGATCCGGTCGGCGTCGCGCACCGTGGACAGCCGGTGCGCGATCACGACCGTCGTCCGGCCGCGCGTCAGGTCACCGAGAGCCTGCGTGATCTCCGCTTCGTTGGCGGCGTCGATGCTCGACGTCGGTTCGTCGAGCACGAGTACGGGAGCGTCCTTGAGCAGGGCACGAGCAATCGCGATGCGCTGCCGCTCACCGCCGGACAGTTTGAGGCCGCGTTCGCCGACGATCGTCTCGAAGCCATGGGGCAGGCGGGCGATGAAGTCCGCCGCCTGCGCGGCGGTCACCGCGCGATCGATCTCCTCGTCGGTGGCCCCGGGTTTCGCGAGCAGCAGGTTCTCCCGGACCGTGCCGTGGAACAGATAGGTGTCCTGTGCCACGACGCCGACCAGCGATCGCAGCTCGGCCAACGGGAACTCGCGGATGTCACGGCCGTCGACGCGGATGGAGCCCGCCTCGGCGTCGAAGTACCGCATCAGCAGCCCGAGCACGGTGCTCTTGCCCGCTCCGGAACGGCCGACGATGGCCACCCGTTCACCCGGCGAGACCACCAGCCCGAACCCGTCCAGCGCCGGTGCGCTACGGGTCGGATAGCGGAACCGGAGATCGCGGAACTCCAGGCCGGGAGGATTCCGCCGCAGGGCGGGGGCCGTGGTCGCGGTGTCCGGCACCCGCGGTTCCAGGCGCAGTACGTCGGCGATCGCCTGGCCTGCCGGGATGGCGTAGTACGCCGCGTGGTAGGCCCCCTCCAGCTCCTGCATGGGCCGGAAGGTTTCGCGGGTCAGCATCAGAATCGTGAACAGTCCCGCGACACTCACCACGCCGGTGGCCGCGTGCCAGGCACCCAGAGCCACCGCGGCCGTCGTGCCGATCGGCACCATCAACGCCGCGACGCTCGAGGTACCGCACCACACCACCATCAGGCCGATGGAGTCCCGGCAGAACGCCTCACCACGCTCGACCAGTTCCCGGCCGCGCCTGCCACTGGCGTTGAACGCCTTGAGCGTCCCCATTCCCTGCACGGCGTCCAGGCTCTCGGAGTACATGCCCCGGTAGGACACCATCCAGCGGCTGCCCCGTTCCCTGATCGCCTGTTCCCCGAACAACTTGGACAGCGGCGCCAGCAGAGCACACACGAGCACCACGAGGCCCACCACCGGGTCGACCGCTATCACGTACACCGAAGCGAGGCAGGACCCCAGCACGGACGCCACCACGGTGGGGACGAACCGCCCCAGCAGCGGGTCGAGCAGTTCCACCGAGTCCACCAGCGTCGACTGCAGATCACCGGTACGCATCCGCTGCGCCTGGCCGGGCCCGATCTCCAGCAGTTTCAGCGTCAGCCCTTCGCGCACCGCGTCCTTCACCCGCGCCGATACCCGCGGTGCCCACCAGTCCCGCACCACGACCAGCACGACCCGCGCCAGCTGCAACAGGCCGATCAGGGCCAGGGACGCCAGCAGACCGCCGGCATCAACCGAGGAAAAGACCCGGAACAGCAAACGCGCGATCAGCAAGCCCTGACCGACATACGTCGCCGTCACCAGCAACGTCAGCAGGACGAGGCCGGCTATTCCCCGCCAGGCCCGCGGGCGCAAGCTCACAAACAACCTGATCGTCGACCACACGGCCGCACCTCCGCAAAGTATCGCTTACGAACGAATCCACCGATCCCCTCGGTGGAGACCGGCGTTCACCTCGGTGAGCGCGGCGGCCTTCAGCGTGGAGAGATTTGCCCGGAACGATGACGTTCCGCCCCTGCCATTTCCTGGTGGGCAGGTAACGCGGCGAGTAACCGGGATTCGTCAGGCGGCTTCCTGATTCCGCCTGCCGGGGCGTGCCGCAGCATCGAGGCGAGCCTGTCGGCGACCCGCGCGTCGAACAACCCGTTGGCCGCCATCCACTCGTCGTTGAACACGGTGTCCAGGTACCGCTCACCGCCGTCGCACACCAGCACGACGATGGTGGTCTCGGGCCCGACGCTCCGCGCCCGCTCCAAGGCCTTGTAGACCACGCCGCCCGCCGAGCCGCCGATCAGGATGCCGAAGTTCCTTGCCAGGTAACGACAGGTCTCGAAGGCCTCCGAATCACTGACCTTGATCCCCGCGTCGAGCACGTCGTAGTCGAGGACGTCGCAGATCTCCGAGACTTCCGGCGTCCCGGTGCCGGACTGGTGGTAAGGCGCCTGGTCCCCGCCGAAGTTGACGGAGCCCACCGGCTCGACACCGATGATCTTCAGGTCCGGGACCAGTTCCCGGAGAACGCGGCCGGTACCGCAGAGCGAACCACCGGTGCCGACAGCGCCGTACAGGTAGTGGATGTCCGCACCCAGGTCTTCGTGGAGTTCGAGGGCGAGGGGCCGGTAGCCGTTGGGATTCCCCGGATTGCTGTCCTGCGCGGTGAGGAACGCGCCCTGCTCGGCCGCGAGCCGGCGAGCACTGGCGTAGCGTTCGGCAGTGGCGAGTCCTTCCTCGCCTCCGGCGATGTTGAGCAACTCGGCGCCGTAGGCGAGCATCCCGCGCAGTTTGTCCACACTGGAGTGGTTGTCCACCACGGCGGTGAACCTGTAGCCACGCTCGGCGGCGATGAGCGCCAGGCCGAGCCCCGTGTTGCCCGAGGTGGCCTCGACCAGCCACCCACCGGGGAGGAGCAGCCCCTGCGCCTCGGCCTCGTCCACCATGTTCCTGGCCATCCGGATCTTCGCGGTGCCGGTGGGGTTGTACTGCTCCATCTTCAGCAGCACGGTTCCCGCCCCCTCCGGCACCGCCAGCCTGAGCAACGGCGTCCGCCCGATCAGGTCGGATACCCTGTCCTTGATCATCGCGTTCCCTTCGCGCGGATCTCCGCCAGACACTGCACGAAGACGTCGTTGTCTTCGGGGGTCGACAGTGAGGCTCGGATGAAGTTCTCGTATCCCGGTTCGCGCCACGCCTTGACGATGATCCCGGCGCGGTGCAACTCCCGGGCCACCCGGTCGGAGCGGCGGCCCGTGTCGATGAACAGAAAGTTGGCAGCGGACGGCGCCACGCGGAATCCCTTGCCGCGCAACAGATCCGCGACCCTGGTGAGCTCCAGGCCGGTGCGGCGCACCGTTTCCGCCAGGTGCGCGCGGTCCCCCAGCGCGGCGATGGCGGCGTCCTGCGCCAGCTGGTTGACGTTGTAGGGCGTGCGAACCCGGTCCAGCGCCTGGATCAGGGCGGCGTCGGAGGCGATGCCGTACCCCACCCGGATGCCCGCCAGGCCGTAGGCCTTGGAAAAGGTGCGCAACACGATCCACGGCCGGTCCTGCCCGCGCAGCACCGCCAGCCCGTCGGGGTACTCAGGGTTGGGCCGGGCGAACTCGCAGTACGCCTCGTCGAGCACCAGCAAGGCCGACTCCGGGGTGCCGGCCACGACGCGCTCCAGTTCACCGGCACTGAGCATCGCGCCGGTGGGATTGCACGGGTTGGCAAGGAAAACGAGCTTCGGACCCGCGGCCAGCGCGTCACCCCAGGCGGCCGCGTCGAACCCGAACCCGGCGGTGACCGGGACCTTTTCCACCCGTGCCCCCATCATGCGCGGGAAGATCTCGTGCAGGCTGAACCCCGGCGCCTGCGTGGTCACCAGGTCACCCGGATCGAGTACGGCCTGGCACACCAGCTCCAGGATGTTCTCCGAACCGTTGCCGAGCACCACGCGGCCGGCGGGCACGGCCAGGCTCCTTCCGATGGCCTCGGCCAGCCGCTTGCCGGTGGGGTCGGGATAGCGGGAGACGCCGGCCAAACGCAGGCGCACAGCCTCGGCGACCGCGGGCGAGACACCGAACGGGCTCTCGTTGTTGGACAGCTTGATCACGCGGGCGCCGCTGAGGGCGGCCACTTCGTCCGGGTCGGCGCCGGGATCGTAGGCGGGCAGGCCCGCCACTTCCCGGCGCACCAAGGACGCCGAGGTCGCCGGTTCGAGGACGTGGTTCATAGGACGATCGCCCGCCGGAACGCGGTGCTCACCAGAAGCCGACCCTTTCCCCGCGCCCGGCCGCCAGCGCGAGATCCGCGATGTACCGGCCCAGCGCGGCGTCGGTGACCGCCATACCGCTGTTGTAGGCGAAGACCACGTCGCCGGGATCGCGCCGGGCCTGCGCCCGGCCGAGCAGGATGTCCGGCAGTTCGGCGTCCACCGGGGGCAGGCTGCCGTCCGCGGCGCGCAGTTTGCCGCAGGTGACGTGCATCTGGGTGACGTTGGTGGCGATCCGGTAGTCCGCGCCGTGGAACACGTCGTGCACGCCGTACCCGAGCAGTACGGAGATCGATCCCGGTTTCACCCAGTCGCGCTGGACCACCTCCGTCACGGACAGACCGGAGGCGCCGATCAGGATGTCCGCTTCGCCCGCGGCTTTCCGGAGGTCGTCCACGATCTCGACCTCGCGGCCTTCGACACTGTCCTGAACGGCGCGCAAACCGTCGGGATAGGTGCCGAACACCTGCAGCCGCTCCAGTTCCGGCAGCGCGGCGACCAGCATCGGCAGGGCCATCTGCCCCTGGACACCGGTGCCGACGACCAGCGCGCTGCGAGCGCCGGGGCAGGCCGCGCGGGCGAACAACGCGCTGGTGGCCGAGGACCGCAACGGCCCGAGTTTCACCACGTCCATCAGCGCGATCGGCGCGCCGGTGGTGTCGTCGGCGACGAAGATGAACGAATGGAACCGGTAGCTGTCCCGCTTGCGGGCCGGATCGAACTCGTAGACGGCCTTGAAGCACACGGTGTCACTACTGGCGTCCCTGGCCACCATCGAATAACTCAGCGAGTGATCGTCCGGGTCCTCGATGACGGTTTTCACCGGGCTGTCCGACCCGTTTTCGCGCACTGCGCGGTAGGCCCGTTCGACGACTTCGAGCACCTGCCGGTAGTCGAAGTCCAGGCCTTCTTGCTGCGACTGCGGTAACAACCACAGCTCTCCAGGCGCGGCGTAGCTCTGTGACATACGAGACTTTCTCCTTTTGTTCTCGAAAGCGGGGTCAGATTCCGTCCAGCCGCCAGCGCGGTGATTCCGCGCCGTCGCCGAGCCGGAGAACCGCTTTCACCGGCAGCGCGGTGTCGTGGAATCGTGATTCGAGGAAGTCCATGTGATAGCCGGCGGTGTTGAAATAGACCAGGTGATCACCGGGCCGCACGGGCCGGGGGAACCCGATCTTCCGCCAGGTCACCATGTCGTTTTCCAGACAGGTCGAACCCGCGACGCAGGCCGGGAACAGCTCGTCGGCGGCGGGCCGGGCGGAGATCAGCAAGGGGTCCGGGAGGTAGTCGGTGTTGAACCACGGTTCGCTCAGACTGAGGCTGTTGCCCGCGACGGTGACGATCGCGTACCCGTCGGTGTCCCGCCGGTCTTCGACCTGCTGCACGCGGCACACGGTGAATCCGGCCTGGTCCAGCAACGACCGGCCGGGCTCGACGAGGAAACGGATGTCGTTGCGAGCCGCCTTCGCCGACAGGCTCACGTCACCGTCCACCGGGTGGCTCATGATCATGCGCGCCGCCTCGGCGGGAGGATGCCCTCCGTACGGATAGAAGGAGAAACCCCTGGCGGCCTTGGTCCCGTGGTAGTGGGCAGGCTCGTTCTGCCGGAGGAATTCGTCCCAGAGCCGCGGCTCGACATAGCGCATCGGTAACCCGCCGCCGATGTCGACCAGTCCGGCGGACAGCGCACCACGCCGCCGGGCGTCGAGGCAGTGCTCGATCATCTCGTTCGCCGCGATCGCGCGTTCCCCGGGCGAATAACCGTTGAGGTGAAAAGAAAATCCCCGGAGATTCACGTGGTCGGCGAGTTCCACGCACAGGCTGACGGCCGCGTCGCGCTCCGCGGCGGCCATGCCGAAGCGGCTTCCCGGTTGACCCTCTGTCCGGGATCTCACCAGCACCCTGACCTTCCGGTGCGCGAGCCGCGCGGTCGCGGCCAGCCTGCGGAGTTCGCCGATCGAGTCGAGGGCGACCAGGCAGTCGTGCTGGACGGCGAGCGCGTGCAGTGTGTCGTCCTTCTCCGGGCCCGAGATGCCGATCCGGTGTCCGGGTACTCCGCCTGCCAAGGCTTTGACCACTTCGGCGCTGCTGGCGGCGTCGATCCCGGCACCGAGGGCAGCGGCCGAGGAGACGAAGCAGCCGGCCTTGTTCGCCTTCTTGGCGAACAGGATGTCGACGTCGGCGCCCGTCTCGGCGAACGCCCGCCGGAGGCCGGTGATGTTCTCCTCGAAGACCTCCGGCAGCACGACATGCAGCGGGGACCCCAGGCCGTCCAGCAGGTCGGCCAGCAGGGCCCGGTGATCGTCCACGAGCGTGGCGACGGTGGGATGCCGAAGGGCGGTGAGCGGGAAGGGCCGGACTCCGGTCAGCGGAGTCCCTGGTCGCGGCATGAGCACCCCAAACTTATACATGAAAATGGTTATCATTTGCAATAGTGGTGTAGACCACGCCCCTGCCGGAGGGGCCAGGCGCGCGCAACCTTGCGCCGAGGACGCAAGGTGATCAGGACTTGTGCACGCAGAATCCCGCCAGTGCCACATCCCGGAACGCAGGGCCGTCCGGTTGCGAAGAGTGCCTCCCAGTCAGCTGACGCAATCGGCGTTCACGAGTTCCACCAGGAGCCGACCCGGGCAACCGGCCGGCATTCCCCTCAGAAGCGATGCGTCTACCGCGAAACTATGGCCCACTTTGGTGCTTGTCAACCATTTGTCACATTCCCATATTGCCACCTCGACATATTTCGTCACCAACCGCCACCCGAAGAGTTCCCGGCCGGCTTGGCGACGACTCCCGAAATCCGGAAAACACGGCGCCCACAGTTTCTCCCGGATTATGGTGATACCAAATCGCCCCCGCGGCCGGACAGTCCGCCTGTATGTCCTTTGTGGAGCGTGGTGCCGTGAAGGGGGCCTTCGCGGCGCTGAGTGCCGTGAAG
>NZ_JBHYIQ010000174.1:0-12358 GCF_042739895.1 Amycolatopsis sp. NPDC059021 | reverse complement strand
GGGTGTGGTGGCTACGGCTCGTTACTGTTGTTTAAGGGTGGGACAGGGGGGGTGCGCGACATCGGGCGATGCTGGCGGAGTCCGAGGGACGCCCTGGGCGCATCCACCGCACCCAGGGACGCCCCCGGTGCACCCAACGCACCCAGGGACGCCCTCGTCACATCCCCCAACCAGCGCACCGAAGCCGTCCTAGAGCACGTCCGGAAGCTCCGCGGCTGAGCGCCCCAATGTGGCATTGGGTGCGTTGGACGCACCGAATGCCACATTGGGTGCGTTGAGCGCACCGAACGCCACATTGGGGCGCATGAGCCGCGCCGGGGTCAGAGGGTGAATTCGGTGCCGTCGCCGGGGAGTTCGGCGCCGCCGGCGAGTACCGCGGCGTGTTCGGCGGAGGCGGGGTCCAGGACCGGGTTGGTGTTGTTCAGGTGCGTGAAGGCCCAGCGCGTGCCCGGATGAGCGGCGCGGCGGCGGGCGATCCGCGCGAGGCCGCCCGTGGGGCCGGCGATGGGGAGGTGGCCCATCGCGAGCTGCGCGCCGTCGCCGACCTGTGCCCGTGTCGCACCCGACATCTCGTCCGGCGCGTAGAAGGTGCCGTCCAGCAGGACCAGGTCCGCGCCGTCGGTCAGCTCGTCGAAGCCGTCCGGCCAGCCACGCAGGCAGGGCGCGTAAACGAACACACCGCCCGTCGCCGGATCCTCGACCCGGTAGGCCGCCACCCATGGTCCGTCCTCAGTGGACGACCGGGCGTACTTCGGGCGTTTGTCACTCACCGGAAGGGCACGCACCACGAGGCTGTCGAGCTTGATGTCCGAAGTGGACGACCAGTCCCAGCCGCCGTAGCCGTCGATGATCGACCGCGCCGGGAAATGCCGGGACAGCGCGTGCAGCACGGAGTCCGGTGCCCACACCGGCAATCCGCCTGCCTCGCGCAGCATCAGCAGACCCAGCGAGTGGTCCAACTCGGCGTCGGTGAGCAGTACCCCACGCAGCGGGATTTCGCGAGGCCCCGGCCCGGCACGCAACGCCGCCGTCGCCAGAATCTGCGCGCGGATGTCGGGGGAGGCGTTGAGCAGGTACCAGCCCCGGCCGTCGGCGCTGATCGCGACGCAGTCCTGCGTACGCGGCGTCGCACCGGACTTGCACAGGCGGCACGCACAGTTCCACTGCGGGAACCCGCCGCCCGCCGCGGTCCCGAGCAGGATGACCTTCATCGCGTGGTCACCGTGCGCATCACCAGTTCCGGCGCCGCGACGGGTGGTGGAGCTGCCAGGATCACGTCGACGACGTCGCGGTGCGGCGAGCGCGAGCACACCGGGTCGGTCGCGGCCGCGTCGCCGGTGAGCAGGAACGCCTGGCAGCGGCAGCCGCCGAAGTCGACCGAGCGCCGATCGCACGTCCGGCACGGTTCGCTCATCCAGTTTTCGCCGCGGTAGGCGTTGAAGGAGGACGACTCGTACCAGATTTCCTTGAGCGGCTTTTCCTTGACGTTGTCCAGTTCCAGCGTCGTGATCGCGGTGGCCGCCGGGCACGGCAGCACGGTGCCGTCCGGCGCGACGGTGAGCTGACGCGCGCCCCAGCCGTACATGCACGGCTTCGGGTACGGCTCGTAGTAGTCGGCGACGACGTACACGATCTCCATGGTCCCGCGTAGCCGTTCGGTGGCCTCACGGACGATCGGCTCGGCGGCGGCGAGCTGTTCGCGGGTCGGCATCAGCGCGTCGCGGTTGCGCAGCGCCCAGCCGTAGTACTGCGTGTTCGCCAGCTCGAGCCGGTCCGCGCCCATGCGCTCGGCGAGCGCGATCATTTCCGCCAGCTGATCGTGATTTCGCCGGTGCAGCACGATGTTCACGGTGAGTGGGAGATCGGCCTTCCGGATCAGCTCGGCGACGGCGAGCTTGCGGTCGTGTGCCCGCGCCCCGGCCAGCAGGTTCGCCCGCTCGGCGGTAGCGGCCTGCACGGACAGCTGGATGTGCGCGATACCGCGCTCGGCGAGGCCGGCGAGCCGGTCCTCGGTCAGGCCGAGCCCGGACGTCACGAGGTTGACGTAGCAGCCCAGCCCGGCCGCGTGTTCGACGAGTTCCGGCAGATCGGGCCGGGCCAGCGGTTCGCCGCCCGACATGTGCACCTGCAGCACCCCGAGCTCCCGTGCCTGCGAGAGCACCGACAGCCAGTCCTGTGTGGACAGTTCGGCCTCGCGGCCGGCCAGCTCGACGGGATTGGAACAGTACGGGCAGTGCAGCGGGCAGCGGTGGGTCAGCTCGGCCAGCATGCCGAGCGGGGGTTGCGCGTTCACTGCCATCGGATGATCCGCCGATCTTCCAGCCGCGTCAGGACGTCGATGATGTCCTGTTCGCGGACGCCGGAATAACGTGTGCCCAGCGCCTGTGCGATCGCCGAAATCGTCCGGCCACCATCGCACAGTTCGAGTACCGCGGCGGCGGTCGGATTCGGCACCAGCACTCCCTCGGGGAACAACAGCACGTGGGTTTCCCGCGTGTGGTCGTAGGTCAGCCGGACGCCGCGGCGCAGTTCCGGGACCGAGCCGGTGCCGATGGTCGTCATCTCACTCCTTCGCCGCGGCGCCCGCGATCGCGTCGAGCATCGACCACAGGACGTCGCATTTGAACGACAGCGCCGCGATCGCCTTGTCCTGCTGCTCCCGGGTCACGCAGTGCTGGATCACGATGTCGAGGGTCGCCTTTCCCTCGCCCGAAACCGCGTCGATGCGATTGGTGAAGTAGGCGAGGTCTTCGCGCGCGATCCACGCGTAATTGGCGAGCATGTCCGCGACGCGGCGTTGCATGAGGTGCCCGGCGAACATCTCGGTCAGCCCGGAGGCGATGGCCTCGACCCACGGTTTCGTGCGCGCGAACGTCACATAGGCGTCGACGGCGAACCGGACACCGGGCGCGACATGCCGCTGGTCGAGTACTTCTTCGCGGCTGAGCCCGACCGCGGTGCACAACCGGAGCCAGCGCTCGATACCGCCCTCGCCCGCCTCGCTTCCGTCGTGGTAGACGATGCGATCCAGCCACTGGCGGCGGATTTCCGGCACCGGGCAGTTGCTGATGATCGCCGCGTCCTTCTGCGGCAGCATGCACTGGTAGTACCACCGGTTGGCGGCCCAGGTCTTCAGCTCGTGTTCGGTGAGCTCGCCCGCGTGCATCCGGTGGTGGAACGGGTGTGTTCCCCAGTAACGCGGGGCGAGGCCGCGGAGCGCGGCGTCGAACTCTTCGGGACTCAGAAGCGGGGACATACGCGGCCTCCGGCGGCTCGGTGCTGGTGGGAGCCCGCCGGTGGCGCGGTCGGGCACCACCGGCGGGAACGGCTCATTCCATCCGGGCCGCGTAGGCGGTGACCTCCATCGGGGTCTCGTACTCGACGAAGTCCGGAGTGGTCCATACCTCTGTGGTTTCGATCATCTGCAACTCCTCGGATCGGTGAAGGGTGCACCGCCGGACGTCCGCCCGGGACGACCGGGTCGAGCACCCGCCACAGTAGGAGCGGGGGACAGTGCGTCGCCAGGTCTGTTCCCACGGGGCGGGTACCGTTCCTCCCGATGGCGGATAGCGCCGCCCCGGATGATCACTCGCGGAGTTCCGGCCCGGGGCTTGAAAGCGCTTTCGCCACCCGTCCAGTGGTGTCCGCCCGACTACCTGGTGTGTTTCTATCCCACTTCGCGGATGTCCCCCGAGCATCCGATCCGCCGTCCGAGCTACCCGGGGTGCAGCTATCAGGAGGCGTAAATGTCGTTGTGTCGCAAGCTCACCGTCCCGGTCATCGGTGCCGTGGCGGCCGCCGCTGCCGCTTTCGGTGTTGCGGGGCCCGCCGCCGCGGACGGTGTCTCGGCCCAGGCGATCAAGCAGGTCGCCAGTGGTCTGGACGAGGCGTGGTCGGTGGATTTCCTGCCGGATGGCACCGCCCTGTTCACCCAGAAGGACGCCAAGAAGATCAGCAGGATCGACAAATCCGGCAAGGTCAGCGATGTCCAGACCATTCCCGGTGTCAGCGTGACCAAGGAGGCCGGCCTGCTCGGGCTGGCCGTGTCGCCGAAGTACGCGCAGGACCAGACCGTGTTCATCTACTACACGACCGCCTCGGACAACCGGGTCGCGAAACTCAAGCTCGGGCAGCCGCCGACGCCGGTGCTCACCGGGATCCCGCGCGGAACGCAGTTCCACCAGGGCGGCCGGATCAAGTTCGGCCCGGACGGCTTCCTCTACGTCGGCACCGGTGACGCGAAGAACGGGGACAACGCGCAGAACAAGGACTCGCTCGGTGGCAAGATCCTGCGGATCACCCCGGACGGCAAGGCCGCGCCCGGTAACCCGTTCGGCAGCCCGGTCTACTCCTATGGGCACCGTAACGTGCAGGGCCTGACCTGGGTCGGAAACCAGCTCTACGCCTCGGAAATCGGCGACAGCAAGGTCGACGAGCTGAACAAGATCGAGCCGGGCAAGAACTACGGCTGGCCGAAATGCGAGGGAAAATGCGGTGTCGCGGGGATGACCAACCCGGTCAACCAGTGGCCGACCTCGGAGGCGACGCCGAGCGGGATCGCCTCCTACAAGGGCAAGCTGTACATGGCCGCGCTCAAGGGTGGTACGTACAAATTGGACACCGCGGGTAGGGGCGGCAAGGTCTATACCAACCTCGGCCGCACCCGCGACGAGGTCGCCGGTCCCGACGGCCGGCTGTGGGTCGTCACGCCGGGCGGTATCTACACCGCCGACGGGAACTAGGGCTTCCGAACGGATCGGCGGCGGTGCCGAGATCATCGGGCGCCGTCGCCGATCGCCTCGGGAACGTCTCCGGCTACCCCGCGGACGGCAGCTGGGCGCGAAGCAGCGTCGCGGCGGCCGCGCGGGCGTCGGCTCCGGCCCCGAGGTCACGGTCGATCGTGGTCACCACACTCGCCCCTTCGATGAGCAGAAGGAGTTGCCGGGCAAGGGGAATCGGGTCCTCGACGCCGGTCTCGCGGATCCTTTCCTCGAGGAGTGCGCGATAACGCGCGAGGTGACGTCTGGCGATCGCGGCGATCGCCGGTGCCGCACGGGTGTCGGTGACGGTGTTGACGACGGTGCAGCCGCCGTAGCCGGGCTGGGCGAACCAGTCGAGCAGCAGATCGAACACCGAAAGCACGCGCGGCGGGCCGGCGGGCGCGCCGGCGGTTTCGCGGATCAGCCAGGCGTGGATGCGGTCGCTGTGCTCGGCGAGCATCGCCTCGACGAGCCGTTCCTTGGATTCGAAATAGCGGTACAGGCTCAGCTTCGACGCCGCCGCGCGCGCCGCGATCTCGTTGACGCCCACCGCGTGGACGCCCTTTTCGTAGAACAGTCCGGCCGCGGTTTCGAGGATCCGCTCCCGGGTCGCCTCCTGGGTCACGGAACACACAGTACCACTCTGTACTTTTGACAGTACCGATCTGTACTGTGCAGCTCATGACTGATGCCGGAGTTCCGCTGCGGCGGTTGTGGACGGGTGTGCTGTGCGGCTATCTCGCCCTCGGGGCGACGTTGCAGGAGTTGCCGGGGTATGTCGTGGCGAAGTACGGCTCCGGCCCGGCGACCGAGGGCCTGCTGGTCGGGGTCGCCTTCGCGGCGGCGGCGTGCACACGGCCGTTCGCGGGGCGGGCGGGCGACGCCGGGCGGGCACGGTCGGTGGTGCTGGCCGGTGGCGTGCTGACCTCGGTGGCGGCGGCGGGGCACCTGCTCGCGCCGGATGCCGGGATCCTGCTCGTCGCGCGGCTGCTGATGGGGATCGGCGAGGGGATGGTGTTCTCGGCGAGCCTGCCATGGGTTCTCGCGGCCACGCCCGCGGATCGGCGTGGGCGGGTGTCCGGCTGGTTCGGCCTGTCGATGTGGGGCGGGCTCACGCTGGGGCCGCTGCTCGCGGTGGTCCTGCACGGCATCGGCGGAGCGCGATCGGTGTGGGCGGCGGTGATCGCGCTGCCGATCGTGTCGGCGGTGCTGGCCGCGACGACCCGGCGCCCGCCACCGCCCGGGGAGCCGGTGCCGGTCCGGCCGCGGTCGTGGCGGGAGATCCTGCCGCGCGGGGCCGGGCTTCCCGGCCTGTGCCTTGGCATGGCGGCCTACGGCTACGGCAGCCTGACCGCGCTGCTCGTGTTGTACCTTGGCGACGGGGTCGGCGGGCAGGATCTCGGGCTCGCGGTGTTCGCGATCGCGTTCCTGCTCACCCGGACGTTCGGCAGTCCGATGGTCGACCGCTACGGCGGTGCGGCGGTGGCGCGGATCGTGCTGCTCGTCGAATGCGCCGGGCTGACGCTGCTCGCCACCGTGCCCACCGAGTTCTTCGCCCTGCTGGGCGCCGCGCTCACCGGCGTCGGCATCGGCACGGTTTTCCCCGCGACGACGGCGATGACGTTGCAGCGCACCGGTGCGATCCGGCCGGGTACCGCGGTCGGATCGATCACTTCCCTGTGGGACTTGGGAATTCTCGCCGCGGGCCCGATCGGCGGAGTGGTCGCCGCGCACTTCGGGTACCGCCCGGCGTTCGCGCTCGCGGCCGGTGTCGCGATCGTCGCTTGTGGACTGACCTTCGTACTCGTACGTGATGCGAAGGCTGTCGATATCCCGCCGGTGGCCGCTCGAAGCCGCTCCTGAGCTGTCCTATAAGTGGCCTGCCTGCTGAATCACGCGGCCACCACGGCGGTTTCCAGTTCGGCCAGGGCCGTGTCCAGGTGGACGAGGATGCGCTGCAGATGCGGGACGCTGCGGCGGCAGCCGGTGATGCCGAAGTCGAGGTTGTCGCCGTTGCTGGTCAGGGTGATGTTCAGGGCCTGGCCGTCGAGCAGCACCGACGCCGGGTAGATGCCGTCGAGTTGCGCGCCGTTCCAGTACATCTGCTTACGCGGGCCGGGGACGTTCGAGATCACCAGATTGAACGGCGGGCGCGTGTTCTCCACGACGCCGGGCAGCGGTGAGGCACCGAGCGCGGCGACGTTGATGCCGGACAGCGCCAGGGTCTGGAGTGGTGACAGCTCGGAGAACAGCCGCTTGCCGTTGCGCATCGAGGCGTGGATCGCGGCCAGCCGATGGGCGGGGTCGGGCTGGTCGGTGGCCAGGTTGCACAGCAGCGCGCCGATGTTGTTGCCGGCGGCGTCGCCGCTGTCTTCCTTGCGCCGCAAGGAAACCGGGACCATCGCGATCAGCGGGGCGTCCGGCAGCGCGCGTTGTTCGATGAGGTAGTCGCGCAGCGCGCCCGAGCACATCGCGAGCACGACGTCGTTGCGGGACACCCCGGCGGCGGTCGCGATGGCGCGGACCCGGTCCAGTGACCACGACTGCGCGGCGAACCGGCGGGCGCCGCCGATGGGCACGTTGAGCATCGTTTTCGGCGCCTGCAACGGCAGCGTCAGCGTGTGCTCCTGGAAGGCTTCGCGCGCGACCTTCACCGCAGCCGGGGCGATACCCGCGAGCTGGTTGAGCGTGGCGCTCGCGGTGCGCAGGAACGACGCGGGCGCCTTGCCGTTGCGGGTCCCGTTGGTGTTCCGGGTGCCCCACGGCGGCGGGCAGGCGAGGTCGTCCGGCGAGTCGCTGAGCGTGTTCTGCAGCTGCCGCAGCGCCGAAACGCCGTCCATCAGCGCGTGGTGGACCTTGGTGTACATCGCGAACCGGCCGTCGGCGAGGCCCTCGACGAGGTGGGATTCCCACAGGGGACGGTGGCGGTCGAGCAGCGTGCTGTGCCAGCGCGACGTCAGCTCCAGCAGCTCACGGATCCGGCCCGGTCCCGGCAGCGCGGAGTGCCGGAAGTGGTAGTCGAGTTCGAGATCGGTGTCGGTGGACCAGGCGACGTGACCCAGCGTGTTCACCGGCCGCGTCGGGCGGCGGCGGAACACCGTGCGCATGTTCTCGTCCTCGAGCAGGTTCGCCCGGAGCTCGCGCAGGTACTCGGGCCCGGCGCCGTCGGGTTTGCGGAACAGGCTGAGACCGCCGACGTGCATCGGATGTTCGCGCGTCTCGATCAGAAGGAACATCGAGTCGGTCACGGGCATCATCGGCATGCCGACCACCTTCCCTCGCGGTACCCCGGGAGGGCGAGTGTACGCACACCGGCGCCGATCGGGCAGATTCGATCTAGGCTGGCAGGCATGACCATCCCGACCGATCCGAAGACGGGCGAGTTCCGCCGCTCCGCCAACCATTTCGACGCGCGCGTGACGGCTGATGGCCGCGACGGCTGGCCGGTCGAGGCGGGCCGGTACCGGCTGGTGGTCAGCCGCGCCTGCCCGTGGGCGAGCCGAGGGCTGATCACGCGCCGGCTGCTCGGGCTGGAGGAAGCGCTCTCCGTGGCGGTGGCCGACCCGATCCAGGACGAGAAGAGCTGGCGCTTCACCCTCGACCCGGACGATCGCGACCCGGTACTCGGCATCCGCTACCTCGCCGAGGCCTACCACGCCG
This sequence comes from Amycolatopsis sp. NPDC059021, assembly GCF_042739895.1. Lineage (NCBI taxonomy): Bacteria > Bacillati > Actinomycetota > Actinomycetes > Pseudonocardiales > Pseudonocardiaceae > Amycolatopsis > Amycolatopsis sp. NPDC059021. The sequence continues at coordinate 3,938 of NZ_JBHYIQ010000174.1, read as the reverse complement.
CCGACCCGCACTACATGGGCGGCATCAGCGTGCCCGCGCTCGTCGACGTGCCGAGCGGGAAGCTGGTGAGCAACGACTATCCGCAGATCACCCTCGACCTCGCCACCGAATGGACCGGCCTGCACCGGCCCGGCGCGCCCGAGCTGTACCCGGAGCGGCTGCGCGCGGAGATCGACGAGGTCAACGACGGCGTGTTCAAGGATGTGAACGCGGCGGTGTACCAGGCGGGGTTCGCGAGCAAGCAGGCCGCGTACGAGGACGCCTACACGCGGCTTTTCGCCCGGCTGGACGAGCTTTCCGCACGGCTGGAACGGCAGCGGTATCTCGTCGGTGACACGATCACCGAAGCGGACATCCGGCTTTTCACCACGCTCGTGCGTTTCGACGCGGTGTATCACGGTCATTTACCAAGGAGGCCGGAAGTAAGCCGACCGGGAAGGCCGGCGGACCCGCGAACCGCTTACTTTCGGCCGGATTGGTATCTACCGGCACAGCAAGTGCAATCGGAACAAGCTGACCGAAATGCCGGTTCTCTGGGCTTACGCGCGCGATTTGTTCCAGACCCCCGGATTCGGGGACACGGTCGATTTCGACCACATCAAAAGGCATTACCACGCGGTGCACGAGCAGGTGAACCCGACGCGGATCGTCCCGCTCGGGCCCGATCTTTCCGGCTGGACGACCCCGCACGGGCGGGAGGCGCTCGGCGGGCGTCCCTTCGGCGACGGCACTCCGCCGGGTCCGCCGCCTGCCGGCGAATTCGCCGGTCCTCGCTGGTGACGGTCATGACACTGGGTGGTGTTGCCGCTGCGTTCGGCCATCTGGCAGCATGCCAGGGTGGGTGATCGGACCGGAGCACAACATGTCGCGGACGCCCTGACCGCCCTGGGCACCGAAGTCGCGTTCGGACTTCCCGGGGTACACAACCTTCCGCTGTGGGAAGCGCTCGCGCACACCGGGATCCGGCTGATCGGTGTCCGGCACGAGCAGACGGCCGGGTACGCGGCCGACGGTTACGCGCGGGCCACCGGCAAACTCGGCGTCGCGCTCGTCACCACCGGGCCCGGCGCGGCCAACACGCTCGGCGCCGTCGGCGAGGCGATGGCTTCGGCGGCACCGGTCCTGGTCATCGCGACCGACATCCCCTCGACGCTGCGGCGGCCCGGCGTGGTCCGCGGGGTGCTGCACGAGACGTCGGATCAGCAGGCGATGTTCGCGCCGGTGACCAAGGCCGGGTTCACCGTGCGCGCCGCCGACCAGATCGGCACCACGCTGCACCGCGCGGCGCGGCTGGCGCTGCAGCCGCAGAGCGGCCCGGTCTACCTCGGCATCCCGACCGACTTCCTCCGCGAGACCGCACCGCGGCGCGAACCGCCGTCGCCGCCGATGGCGCCACGCATCGACATCTCCGAGTTGAGCGCGGCCGAGGCACTGCTGTCCGGCGCGAAACGGCCGCTGATCTGGGCCGGTGGCGGCGCGCTGCGCTCCGGGGCGGGCGAGGTGATCGGCAGGCTGGCCGAGCGGCTCTGCGCGCCGGTGCTCACCACGTTCGCCGCACGCGGCCTGCTTCCGCCCGAACATCCTTGCCTGGCACCGAATCCGGTGCACACCCCGGAGGTCGGCGAGCTGTGGGACGCCGCGGACGTCGTGCTCGCCGTCGGCACCGATTTCGACGGCCTGATGACGCAGAACTGGCTCATGCCGAAGCCGCGGAAGCTGATCGCGGTCAACGTCGACGCCGAGGACGCGGCGAAGAACTACCCGCCCGATCTCATGCTGATCGGCGATGCCCGCGAGGTCGTCGAGGTGATCGACGTCCCGAAGCGGCCGGGGCTGGAAGACCTGACCACGCGGCTCACCGGGATCGGCCGCCGGGTACGGCGGCGGATCCGCCAGGAGGAGCCGCAGGCGGCGGACTTTCTGTCCACTTTGGAGGAAGTGCTGCCCTCGGACGCGGTGGTGGTCTCGGACATGTGCGTCGCGGGCTACTGGCTCGGCGGCTTCCACCGGTTCCGCGAGCCGCGCCGGTTCGCCTACCCGATGGGCTGGGGCACCCTCGGGTATGGGTTCCCGGCGTCGCTCGGCACGGCCGCGGCGGGTGGCGGACGCGCGATCTGCGTCAGCGGCGACGGCGGTTTTCTTTACGGCGTCGGGGATCTGTCGACGCTGGCCGCGGAACAGCTGCCGGTGACGGTCATCCTGGTCGACGACGACGGCTACGGCATGCTGCGCTACGACCAGGAGCGGGCGGGCCTGCCGTATCGCGGTGTCGACTGGGACAGCCCGGATTTCGTCGGCCTGGCCCGGTCGTTCGGCGTGCACGCGGAACGGGTGTCCGGGTTCGGGCGCGCGTTCCGGCGGCAGCTCGGCGAGTTCGTCAAGGCGGACGAGCCGAACGTGCTGGTCGTCCGCGCGCGGCTCGCGCCGCCGATCAACACCTCCCCGCGCTGGTACCGCCGCGAGGATCGCTGAGGTCCTCCCGGGTTCGCGTCCTGCCGTCATCCGGGACAGGATGGAGGGCGAGAACCGAGGAGGCGAGAATGAGCTCAGCACGGCAGACGAATCCGTTGTGGCATCCGTTCGCGGACATGGGCGCGGTCGACGGGGACCGCTGCGTCATCACCCGCGGCGAGGGATCCTACGTCTGGGACGAGGACGGCAAGCGGTACTTCGACGCGACGGCGTCCCTGTGGTACGCCAACTTCGGCCACGGGCGCGAGGAGATCACGCGGGCCGTCGCCGATCAGCTCGCCACGCTCGACTCGTACAACCTGTTCGGTTACTACGCCAACAAACCGGCGCTGGAGCTGGCCGAGCGGGTGTCCGCGCTGGCCCCGACGCCCGGCTCGAAGGTGTTCCTCGGTTCGGGTGGCGGTGACGTCGTGGACACCGCCGTCAAGATCGCCCGCTCGTACTTCGCGCACACCGGGCGGCCGGAGAAGGTCCACGTGATCGGGCGGGTGCAGGGCTACCACGGCACGCACGGGTTCGGCACCGCGGCGGGCGGGATCGCGGTGAACGCCGAGGGCTTCGGGCCGCAGCCGCCCGAGTTCTCGCACATTCCGTACGACAGCGCCGACGCGCTGGAGGCGGAGATCCAGCGCGTCGGCGCCGAGCGGGTCGCCGCGTTCTTCTGCGAACCGGTGATCGGCGCCGGGGGCGTGCTGCTCCCGCCGGACGGCTACATCGAGGCGGTCGCCGAGATCTGCCGCCGCCACGACGTGCTGTTCGTCGCCGACTGCGTGATCGCCGCGTTCGGGCGGCTCGGCACCTGGTTCGGCATCGACCGGTGGCCGGTGAAGCCCGATCTGATCACCACCGCGAAGGGCATCACCGGCGGGACGATCCCGCTCGGCGCGCTGATCGTGGCGCCGCGGGTCGCCGAACCGTTCTTCACCGGCGCCCCCGGCGCCCCGATGCTGCGGCACGGCGCGACGTACGCCGGGCACCCGGTGGCGTGCGCGGCGGCGAACGCCACTCTCGATCTCTACGAACGCGACGGTCTGATCCCGCGCGGCCGCGAGCTGGAGAAACCCCTGGCGGACGCGCTCTCCGGCCTCAGCTCGCATTCGCTCGTCGGCGAGGTGCGGGCCGGGCTCGGCTTCCTCGCCGCGGTGGAGCTTCGCGCGGACGTGCTCTCGGGTGACCCCGGTGCTCCCGGCCGGTTGCAGCGGCTCTGCCGTGAGGAGGGCGTGCTGGTGCGGCCGGTCGGCAAGGGCGTCGTGGTGTCGCCGCCGCTGATCGCGGCCGAACCGGAGCTGGACCTGCTGGCCTCGGCGCTGCCGCGGGCACTGGACCGCCTGGCCTGAGCCGCGGGCTCGGCTGGTGTCCTCAGTGGACGGTGGGGGGTCGGTCGTGCCGTGAACGACGCGTTCGCGACGGTGAACGGGGCGCACCCGCGCGGGGGGTCGCGGGCCGGAGGCGCGGGGGGGGTTAAA